>JBFIIN010000256.1:0-5589 GCA_041601225.1 Oceanococcus sp. | reverse complement strand
TTTCGCCACGGCAAGGATGCTCGTGTCGGCTTCCACGGTAACCACCGAAGGACTCATGAAATCGGCAACCACTCCGCCCCATTCGCCGTGGTAACCGGCTTTCAGCGCAACTTGCAAGCAGTCCTTCTCCGATAAAATTCCCGAAATATTGCCAAAGTGATCCACCACCGGCGCGCCGGAAATTCCGTTATCCAGCAGCAGCCGAATAGCCTGCATGATGTCCTGGTCGGGCTTGAAGGTGACCAAGTTGGCTTCCATGAAGTCTTGAACTGAAATCGAGTGAAGCATGCCCGGTCTCGCAGCTAGGATAATGGTTCAATCTCGCAGCGCATTTCCCCGCTACGAGCACAGGCGCAATCGAAACCGTCCTCATTGGCCAAGCCGCCACAGCTGCCTTTGAGCGGCGGACGCTTGAAGATGACGCCAAGGGCCATGCCCGCTACGGCGAGCAGCATGACGACGAAGGTGATTGCGATCAAACTAAGCATGGGTCGGACTATACGCCGGTTTTCCTGGGCCGTGCCAGCTAACCGCCGAAATCATCCAACATGATGTTGTCGGCTTCAACGCCCAGATCTTCGAGCATCTTGATGACTGCGGCATTCATCATCGGTGGGCCACACATGTAGAACTCGCAATCCTCCGGCGCAGGATGATTCTTGAGGTAGTTTTCCAGCAACACCTCGTGGATGAAGCCGGTGTAGCCATCCCAATTGTCCTCAGGCAGCGGATCAGACAGGGCGACATGCCACTCGAAGTTGTCGCTCTCCTTCGCCAGCATGTCAAAGTCTTCGACGTAGAACATCTCGCGGCGCGACCGCGCGCCATACCAGAAGCTCATTTTCCGCGTGCTCTTGAGTCGACGTACCTGATCGAAGATATGCGAACGCATGGGCGCCATACCGGCGCCGCCACCGACAAACACCATTTCGGCCTGGGTGTCCTTGGCGAAGAACTCACCAAAGGGTCCGGAAATGGTCACCTTGTCGCCGGGCTTCAGGTTGAAAATATAGGACGACATGATCCCCGGTGGCAGATCCATCTTGCCCGGCGGCGGTGTGGCGATGCGGACGTTGAGCATGATGATGCCGCGTTCTTCGGGATAGTTCGCCATGGAATAGGCGCGCAGCGCGCCTTCTTTCGGGAGCGACTTCAGATTCCAGAGTTTGAACTTGTCCCAGTCTTCGCGAAAACGCTCGTCTACCTGAAAATTCTTGAAATCAATGGCGTCCGCTGGGCACTCAATCTGGATGTAGCCCCCGGCCCGGAAATCGACGTTCTCGCCCTCAGGCAGCTCAAGCACAAGTTCCTTGATGAAAGTGGCCACATTGTCGTTGGAGCGTACCGTGCATACCCATTTTTTGACGCCGAAGACCTCTTCCGGAACCTCGATCTTCATGTCCTGTTTCACTGTGACCTGACAGGACAGGCGGTCTCCGGCGCGGGCCTCGCGTTTGCTGATGTGGCCTTCTTCAGTGGCCAGAATTGAGCCGCCGCCTTCGAAGATTTTCACCCGGCACTGGGCGCAGGTGCCGCCGCCGCCGCAGGCAGAGGGTACGAACAGGCCGGCGTCGGCCAGCGTGGTCAATAGCTTGCCGCCAACTTTGGCCTGGATGGTTTTTTCACCATTGACATCGATATTAACGGTGCCAGAGGCCACAAGCTGCGAGCGCGCGATCAGAATAATTGCCACCAGCGCTAAAACAATGGCCGTGAACAGCGCGACGCCGAGGCCGATTTCCATAGTGGGCATTTGCGGCTTCCTTACAACTGCACGCCAGAGAAGGCCATGAAACCCAGGGCCATCAATCCGGCGGAAATGAAGGTGATACCCAGGCCCTGCAGGCCATCGGGGACGTCGGAATACTTGAGTTTCTCACGCACGCCGGCCATGGCCGCAATCGCCAGGGCCCAGCCGAAACCCGAACCCAGACCGTAGACCACGGATTCGGAGAAATTGTAATCGCGCTCGACCATGAACAGGGTGCCGCCGAGAATCGCGCAATTCACGGTGATCAAAGGCAGGAAAATGCCCAGCGCGTTGTACAGCGCCGGCACGTACTTATCCAGAAACATCTCCAGAATCTGTACGATGGCGGCGATCATGCCGATGTATGCCAGAAAGCCCAGGAAGGAGAGATCGGCTTCGGGAAAGCCGGCCCAGGCCAGGGCGCCCTCCTTGAGCAAATACTGGTACATCAAATTGTTGGCGGGTACGGTGATGGTCTGAACCACCACGACCGCCACGCCCAGGCCCACTGCGGTCGAAATCTTCTTCGAAACGGCCAGGAAGGTGCACATGCCCAGAAAAAAGGCCAGCGCCATGTTCTCTACGAACACGGCCTTGATGAACAGATTGACTAAGGCTTCCATTATGAGCCTCCCTTAAGTCCAGAGGCCGGCGCGAGTCGCGTTTGGGCGAGGGCAGCGACCGAAGCGAAACCTGCGACATGGACTCCGTGTGCGTAGCAAGCAACAAAGCGGCGCGCGGTCTGCGCGCTCGACTTCAGTCGACCGTGAGGGCGGCTCATACGACCTCCGTTCTGTGAACCGCGTGGATCTGGTAATCCGGCTTTTCTATCTGTGCCGGCTTCTTGGTCCGCAAGGCCCAGATAAACAGACCGATGATGAAGAAGGCTGAAGGCGGCAATAGCAGCAGGCCATTGGGGGTATACCAGCCGCCGTCGGTGATCAGCGGTAAGATCTTGAAGCCGAGCAAAGAGCCTGAGCCCAGCAGTTCGCGGATCGTGCCGACCACGATCAGAATCACGCTATACCCCAGCCCGTTGCCGATGCCATCGATAAAACTGGGCCACGGCGGATTCTTCATCGCATAGGCTTCGGCGCGGCCCATGACGATGCAATTGGTGATGATAAGCCCCACGAACACCGACAATTGTTTGGCTACATCGTAGGCGAATGCCTTGAGCACTTGATCGACCACGATCACCAGCGAGGCGATGATGGTCATCTGGACGATGATGCGGATACTGCTGGGGATGTGATTGCGGATCAGGCTGATGAACAGATTGGAAAACGCGGTCACGGCGGTCAGCGCCAGGCACATGATCAGCGCGGTTTCCAGCTTCGTGGTTACGGCCAGCGCCGAACAGATGCCCAGCACTTGCAGGGCAATCGGATTGTTGTCGAAAACTGGCTCGGCAAGGATCTTCTTGGTGGACTCAGCCATTACGCACGCCCCTCTCTCAAGTTCTGCAAGAAGGGCGAAAAGCCCTGTTCACCCAGCCAATACTGCAACAGATTGGTCACGCCGCGACTGGTGAGTGTGGCGCCGGACAAGGCGTCCACTTGATGCACCGCTTGTGGCTGGCTGGCATCCACGCCACCCTTGACCAGCGCAATCGCAGGCTGCACGGTCTGCGTGCCTGCGTAGACCTGTTTGCCGGACCACAAGGCCTTCCAGGCAGGATTGTCCACTTCACCGCCCAGGCCCGGCGTTTCAGCGTGCTCGTAAAAGGACAAGCCGATGACTGTGTTGCCATCGCCCTCGACCGCAAGAAAACCCCATAACGTGGACCATAGACCGTAACCCCGCACCGGCAATATGATGCGGTCGATGCCGCCCTGCGCGTTGTGGGTCAGGTAGACCGTGGCATAGCGTTCACGGCGCTTGATCGACGCAATATCGATGTCGCGCGCCACCGCTTCGGACCGGGCGGGATCCTTGGCGGCTTTGCGCTGGTCATAACTGCTGGCGTCCACGGCATCGGTGAACTTGCCGGTGCTCAGATCGACCACCCGCGCTTCGATATGCTGTTCAAAAACTTGCGGAACCGACAAGCCGCCAGTTGCGATACCCGCCACCGAAATGATGTTGCGCTGCTTGTCCAGCGCCTTGTTGGCGTTCTGCAGGGGGCGCAGATATACCGCCGAGCCGGATACGACGATGGAACAGACCAGGCACAGCGCCACCGCAACGATCAAGGTCTTGGCGATGCTGTCGTTGGATAAATTCTTCAACATGTCATCCCCTCAGCTGCTGGCCGGCGCGGTGCGAGCCACCCGACGCTTGATGTTTGCCTGGACCACCCCGTAATCGATCAGCGGGGCAAAGATGTTGGCGAACAGGATTGCCAGCATCATGCCCTCCGGGAAGGCCGGGTTAATCACGCGGATCAGCACGACCATGAAGCCGACTAGACCGCCGAAAATCAGCCGTCCGGTATTGGTCATGGCGGCCGAGACCGGGTCAGTGGCCATGAATATCATGCCGAAGGCGAAACCACCCAGAGTAAGGTGCCAGTGCCAGGGGACGGCCAGCATGGGATTGCTGGCGCTGCCGATGGCGTTGAACATCCAGCTGGTCACGACCATGCCCACCATGACCCCGAGCATGATGCGCCAGGAGGCCACCCGCGTGATCAGCAGGAAGCCGGCGCCGAGCAGACAGGCCAGGGTCGATGTTTCACCCATGGAGCCCTGGATTCCACCCAGGAAGGTCTGCATCCAGGTAATTCCGGAATCAGTAACGGCGGTTATGCCGCCTGCCGCGGCGAGACCCAGCGGGGTGGCGCCGGAGAAGCCATCCACCGCCGTCCACACCGTGTCGCCGGACATGGCCGCCGGGTAGGCAAAGAACAGGAAGGCCCGGCCGGTCAGGGCCGGATTGAGGAAGTTCTTGCCGGTGCCGCCGAATACTTCCTTGCCGATCACCACGCCAAATGAAATGCCCAGCGCAACCTGCCATAAGGGCACGCTGGGGGGCAGGGTCAGCGCAAACAGGATGGAGGTGACGAAAAAGCCTTCGTTGACCTCATGGTTGCGCACGGCTGCGAACAACACTTCCCAGAACCCGCCCACCGCGAACGTGAGCAGATAGACTGGCATGAAGTACCAGAAACCATGCCAGAAATTGGACCACAGATTGGCGGGGTCGTAACCGGTGCGGAACAATTCCAGCAGGGCGCCGCGCCAGCCCGGAGCGGACTCCAGTCCCAGCGCCGCCATCGCGCTGTTGGCCTGAAATCCGGTGTTGTAGCAGGCCATGAACACGCAGGGCATGACCGCAAGCCAGACATAGATCATCACCCGCTTGAGGTCGATGCCGTCGCGCACATGGGGTGCGGTGCGGGTTACGTCAGGCGGCGAATAGAAGAAGGTATCCACGGCTTCGTAGACGGCATAATACTTCTCCAGCTTGCCGCCCTTTGCAAAAAGCGGGTGCAGCCGGTCCAGGTAGGCGCGCAATCCGGACATCAACCTTCCCTCTCAATCTGTTCGAGATTGGCCCGCAGATGGGGGCCGAAGTCGTATTTGCCCACGCAGACAAAAGAGCACAAAGCCAGGTCCTCCTCGTCCAGCTCCAGCGCACCCAGCGCCTGCGCCGAATCCGTGTCTTTGACCACCAGTGCCCTCAGCAACTGGGTGGGCAGAATGTCCAGCGGCATTATTTCCTCGTAGTTGCCAATCGGCACCATGGCTCGAGGGCTGCCGTTCTGCGTGGTGGTCAGAGCAAAGCGCCGGCTGGCGCGCTGCAGGGCCGAGACAAAGACGTTGATCGCCGAGAACTTGTTCGCTCCAGGCCTGATCCAGCCGAACATTTCGCGCTCGCGGCCTTCAGCCAGCAGC
>JBFIIN010000255.1:0-5655 GCA_041601225.1 Oceanococcus sp. | reverse complement strand
GCCCTCGCGCTGTACCGGAAATTGCTGGATAAGGGCGGCCTGTCACGCACCGAGCGTGCGGAAATCTGGTTGCGCCTGAGTCGCTACGAATACGAGCGTGGATACTTTTCCGAAGTTGAAACCACACTGGCGGAAATGGCGGCCGATGTCGGCGGGCGGCGCAGCGGTCAGCGACTGGAACTTCTGGCTCTGGCCCAGATGCGCCAACGTGACTATGAAGCGGCGATCGAAACCACTTTGACCGGTTCGATGCGCAGCAAGTCCCAGTACGCGCAATACAACCTCGCCATGGCCTATCTGGCGACAGACAACGTGCGCGAAGCCAGACGCGTCCTGGACCGTCTGGGGCGCGATCTGGTCAACGATCCGGTTGAACACGCTCTCCACGATCGCGCCAACCTGGCCCTGGCCTACAACTATCTGGCCGAAGCCAACGGCATTGCCGCAAAGCCGGTACTGCAGCGCATCCGTCTTGAAGGACCTTTTTCCGAACGCGCATTGCTCGGCATGGGCTGGGCGGAACTCGCTATCGACAAGGCCGAAGAAATTCGCAAGACCGTGGCTACGACCCCCGACACGATCGGCGGCGTACTTGGCGTCATCCTGCGGCCGGGCCGGGTAAGCGACAATCTGTACAACCGCCTTGGCCTGCCCGCAGCCAAGGCGACCCGCGAGGACAAGCAAGATCGATTGCGGCGCGCGCTGGTCCCCTGGACTGAACTTCACGCACGCGACCCCAAGAATCCCGCCGTCCTGGAAGTCCAGCTGGCTATTCCCTATGTACTCGCCGAACTGGGGGACATGAAACAGGCCAGCGTTTTTTACGAACAGGCCATTTCCCGGCTGGAATCTGGTCGTGATGAAATTGACAAGGCCATTGACGGCATACGTAGCGGACGCATGATCGAGACCATGATTCGTCGCGACCGCGAGCTCGAAGCCGGCTGGACCTGGCGTTTGCGCGATTTGCCCAACGCGCCGGAAACCTTTTATCTGGCCTGGATTCTGGCCGAAAACCGTTTTCAGGAGGCCCTGAAGAATTACCGCGACGTACGCCAGATTCAGCGCAGTTCAGCGAGCTGGCTGGCGCGCCTGGAGTCCTACAAACGCGGGGTGGGTCTGGCGTCGGTGCGTCCGGAAATCTTGATCATGCAGGCCAGGCAGGGCAAGCCCCCGGTCTGGGAGAAGCTCGTGGTCGAATTGTCCCTGGCCCAGGACATGGGTCGCTTCCCGCGGAACGAAACCATCGAAGGCCTGCTGGCCTGGTCCTACCGTTTTGCGGCGCCCGTGTCATTGAAACTTGCCACGACCACGCCGAACTTCCAGCAAGGAGCACCGCGGGCGGTCGGCGATGTCCGGGCGCGGCTGCGAACCTTGCTCGAGCGATCCAACGAACTGCTGCGCGAACAGCGGGCTTTGCTGGAACGCATCGCGGTCGGTGAATTGGAGGGCTACAAGGCCAAGATTACCCGCTATCTCATCGACGCCCGGTTTGCCCTGGCGCGGATTTACGATCAGGTCCAGATCGACGCCGCAAGCGACGAGGAGATTGCGCAATGAGGCTGCGCAAGTTACCGGTGGCCAGCGTCGTTCTGGCACTCAGCGCTTGCGCGGTGCCCTACAACGCCGATCAGCCGAAAATCGCCGAACTCCAGAAAGAAGCGGCCGAGCGCGGCGCCACGCCCGGCCTGATCGACGAACCCGAGCCCGCCCCGCTGGAGGGTGAGCACCTCGATAAGGCCATCGAGAACTACCGGAAAATTCTGGAACTTTCACCTGACGATCCGCAAGTCCGCGCCGAGGCGCAGCGTCGCCTGGCCGATCTGCAGATTGAAGTCAGCGAACTGGACCCCAGCGCCGAAGAACAGGGCAAGGTGAGTACCGAAACCTCGGTGCGCCTGTATGAACAACTGCTCAGGGAAAACCCCGGGGCGAGCAACAATGATCGCATTCTTTATCAGAAGGCCCGCGCTCACCAGAATCGGGGTGAGGTCGATCAGGCGATCTCCGCGCTCAGCCAGCTGACCCGGGAGCATCCGGATTCCCGGCTCGCAGGAGACTCGGAATTCCGCCGGGCCGAATTGCTTTTCAGCAGAAAACGTTATGCCGAAGCCGAAACCGGTTACGGGAAGGTCATGGACCGCGGGATTGACACCTCGTTTTTCGAGCGCGCGCAGTACAAGTTTGCCTGGTCCATCTTCAAGCAGGAACGCTACGCGGATGCGCTGGAGACCTTCATCGCGATTCTGGATCGCGAGCTGCCAGTCGGCGCCGTCGACAATCTCGAGGCGACTCTGGATGTGGTCCCGCGCGCCCAGCGCGAACTGGTCCGTGACGTCCTGCGCGTGGTGAGTCTGAGCTTCAGCTATCTGGGCGGCGGTCAGGCCGTAACCGAGTTCTTGCGGGGCCGCGTGGAGCGTACCTATGAACCGGTCCTGTACGCCAACCTGTCGCAACTGTTTATCGACAAGAATCGCTACAGCGATGCGGCGCGATCCCTGAGTGCTCTGGCCGACCGCAGTCCGACCCATCGCCTCGCCCCGCTGTTCCAGGCGCAAATCATTGATGTCTACGATCAAGCCGGATTTCCCGACCAGGTGCTGCAGGCCAAGGTTGACTACGTCGAAAAATACGATCTTGACCAGCCCTACTGGACGGCCCACGACCGCAGCGATTCACCGCAGGCCTACGAACTCCTGCGAGCCAATATGGAGGAGCTGGCGCGCCACTGGCATGCCGGCGCCCAGGATCCGCAAACTCCAGCAGCCAGCCGCGCACCCTTGTTTGAGCGGGCCGCCAGCGGCTATGCCCGCTATCTTCAGCGATTCGCCGACGCGGAAAATCGGCCGAAGATCAATTTTCTCTACGCCGAATCCCTGTTCGAGCTTGGTCGATTTGCCGCGGCTGCCGAGCAGTACGAGCGCACGGCCTATGGTTACGGCAAGCATGAGCAGGCCCCGGAAGCGGGCTACGCCGCAGTGCTGTCGCGCCACCGCCTGCAGGGCGATCCGGCGGGCGAGCCCAACAGGGAGGCGATTGAAGCCTCCGTCGCCACCTCGCAGCGCTACGCAAGCAACTTTCCCGACCAGCCTCAGGTTGCTGCCGTGCTGACCCGCGCTGCGGAAGACCTGTACCGGATCGGCGAGTTGCAGCGCACCATCGAGATGGCCTCGCGGCTGGTTACGCGCAAACCGCTCGCCGCGCCCGACCTGCGCCTCACGGCCTGGAGCCTGATCGGTTACGCAAATATGGATCAGAACAAGTTTCGCGCCGCCGAAGCGGGATTTCGCGAAGCACTGGGCCTTACGACCACCCAGACCCCGGAGCACGCAGAGTTGGCGCACATCCTCGCCAGCACGATCTACAAACAGGGTGAACGCGCGCAGGCTGACGGCAACACGGAAGCCGCGGTCGGTCATTTCCTGCGCATCAAGGAAGCCGCGCCCGGAACGGCCATTGCGGCCAGCGGCGATTTCGATGCCGCTGCCGCCTTGATTTCCGTGCAGGCCTGGGACCGCGCAGCCAAAGTGCTGCAAGGATTCCGCTCCACCTACCCGGCGCACGAACTGCAGGCCGAGGTCACCCGCAAACTGGCCGGCGTATACCTGGAGAGTAACCAGCCCGTCCTGGCGGCGGCCGAGTTTGGGCGGATCGCCGCCAGTGCCGCAGAGCCTCAGGCCGTGCGTCAGGAGGCCTCCTGGCGCTCTGCCACCCTGTACGAAGAGGCCGGACAGGTCGATCAGGCCATGGCGGTCTATGCCCGCCATGTGCGCGCGTTCCCCAGGCCATACGCACAAGCCTTCGTGGCCTATGACAAGCTGATCAGCTACACCGATCAGCGCAATGATCGGGCCCAGAATCGGGTCTGGCGTCAGGAACTGATGCGCGCGGATCAGGCCGCAGGCAGCGAATCCACCGAACGTAGCCGCTATCTCGCAGCCGAAAGCAGCATGCTTCTGGCGACCGACGCCCGCCGCGCGTTCGAGGCCGCGCGACTCACCATGCCGCTCAAGCGCAGCCTGCCCGCCAAAAAGCTGGCGCTGGAGCAAGCCCTGAACGCCTATCGAAGGGCGGCCAATTACGCAATCGCGGATTTCGCCACCGAGGCCACCTTCCGGATCGCCGAGCTTTACTATCAGCTGAGCAAGGATTTGCTGGGGTCGGATCGCCCACGCGGGCTCTCGGAGTTGGAACTGGAGCAATACGAGCTGCTGCTGGAAGAGCAGGCCTTCCCGCTGGAAGAGCAAGCCATCGATATCCATACGGTCAATACCGGCCGAGTCGGCGAAGGCATCTATGACGATTGGGTACGGGCCAGCTTCACCCAGCTGGCAAAAATCAACCCGGGTCGCTACGACAAAGCTGAACGCAGCGAGGAAGCCGTTGAAACTCTGCGCTAAATATCTGCTGGCCGGGCTGCTGTGCTTGCTGACAGCCTGCGCAATCCAGGGACCCAAGGGCGGCACATCGCCCGCAGATGACCCCCTGACGCGCGCCTATTTCACCGCGCTGGAACCCATGCGCGAGCAGAATTGGAAGAAGGCGGAGCGCGCCCTGCTCAAATTCGCCGAACAGCATCCGAAATATGCGGGTCCCTGGGTCAATCTGGCTATCGTGTACCGCCAACTCGGCCGCAACGATGCGGCAGCCCAGGCCGTGACCAAAGCCTTGTCGCTCAATCCCGGGAACGCCGCGGCCTGGAACCAGAGGGGCATCATGCAGCGCGAAGCTGGCCAGCTCAAGGAAGCGGAAGCGGCGTATCGCAAAGCGCTGGAAATCAACCCGGAGTATCCGCTGGCCTGGCTCAATATGGGCATCCTTTATGACCTCTATTTTCAGCGCCATCACGAAGCCCTCACCTTCTATCTGCGATATGAAGAGCTCATGAATGGCGAGGTCGATCGCCAAGCCGCGGGCTGGATCGCGGACCTGAAACGCCGGGTAGGACGTCAATGAGGAGTTGGCAGCGGATGTTCAGAACGCTAAGCTTGTCACTTCTTGTGCTCTGCAGCATAAATGCGTGGGCACAGGACAATGATTCCGCGGTCGAACTGGGCGGCACCACGATCATCGGCGATCGGGAGTTGCCCATTGGGCTTTACATCTCGCCCTGGCGCAGTGCAACGCCAGAGGGCGACATCGACCGGCCCTCACGCTATGTCTCTGTCGGCCAGGACCCCCTGGACGCAGAGGTTTTTGAACGTCAAATCGAGTACTACGAGGCCCTCGACGCCTACTTGCGTAGCCTCAAAAAGGATTGATCATGGATTTCTTCGTCAAGGTCGTGCGCTTCTTTCAGGAAGGCGGACTGTTCATGTATCCCATAGTCATTATTTTTGTCTTTGGGTTGGCTATTGCTATTGAACGCGCCATTTATCTGCGTCGCACCCGGAAGGGCAACCAGCAGGCATGGGATGCGGTCATGCCGCTGGTCGGACAGGGTCGCTATGACGCAGCACTGGCCCAGACCGAGGATACCGATGCGCCCCTGTCGCGGGTGTTGAGTTACGGTCTGGATCGCGCCAAGGGTGCGGCCAGACGCGAAGATGTCGAGATGGCGATGGAGGAGAGCCTGATGGAGGTCATGCCCTTGCTTGAGCGGCGCACACCGTTCCTTGCGACCTTCGCCAATATCGCCACCCTGCTCGGTCTGCT
>JBFIIN010000254.1:0-5655 GCA_041601225.1 Oceanococcus sp. | reverse complement strand
GCCCGGCGCCAAAGAGGTCTATACGGTCGCGGAGCTCTCAGCATTGGCCCGAAATACCTCGGTTTCCATTCAGGATGGCAGCCAGCAGGTCATCAGCTACGCAGCGGACAATGCCACCGGCTCGCTGAGTTTTTCGACCAATGCGGGCAGCCGCAACTATATGACCGCCAGCATTGCGCCGATCCCGGCGGTCATGGACATTTGCGCGGCCGGCAACAACAGCTGTTCGTCATCCGGCAAGCCTGGCAACACCGCCAGCCTGCGGGTGGACACCAGCCAGCATATGACCGCGAATCTCTATGATTGCCAGAACAGTTCCTGTTCCCAGCGCCTGCAACTCAGCAACGTCAATATCCGGCTGGCGGATCTGGCCGTGAATGTCACCCGCAATTGCCCCTGGTACGGCTGCTGGGCGCAAGGCTCAAAAGGCAGTATCTGGCTGGATACGGATAACCATGCCTTGCGCGGCACCATCCGCAGCCAGGGTTCCGATTTCACCGTTCAGGCAGGTTTCGGCAACAACTTCAGGTCCAACAACCGTTACGTAACCTGGAGCTATTTCATACCCAGCAAGTCCGGCTCGATCTCCTGCACCAACGGGACCTATCTGGATGTCACGGTATTCGGCATCACCATTGATGTGTCGGGGCTTTATTTGTGCTGAGTGCGGCGCCCTGATGACGATTGAGGCGGCCCGCATGTGCGGGCCGTTTTTCTGTGCGCCCTGCACGGCCGCAGTCTTGCATGTGGAAGTTCTGCCAGGCGTTGGTCACCACGACTGCCGGGAATTGCAAGCGCGTGAGGGCGATCGCGCGTGGGGAGGCGGTGTGGATTGAATCGGCGCGTCGCCGGTGCCGACCCGTATGCCCGATGGTGTCTGGGGGAAACGGTCAGACCAATGGACTACCCCTATCCCGATGTCGCGCTCAGCGGATCGGAACGATCGGCCTGCGAGGTTTCGGGAATAGTCAGCCGTTGCAGGTCCACGTGGACTTTCAATTCTGCATGCGAGCCTCCACCGACGACGACGCCGTTCAAAGGCAAGATGTCATTGTAATCGCGTCCCCAGGCAGCGGTGAGATGCTGATCTTCCGGACGTACGCCATTGGTCGGATCCAGGTCCTGCCAGCCCGCGTTGCCGCACCATACACTCACCCAGGCATGTGATGCGTCTGCGCCGATCAGGCGCTGCTGGCCGGGCGGAGGCAGAGTCTCGATGTAGCCGCTGACATAACGCGCGGCCAAACCCATGGCGCGCAGGGCTCCGACCAGCACAGGGGCGAAGTCCTGGCACACACCGCGTCGGGTTTTCAGCGATTCGGTGACCGGCGTTGCGACAGTGGTGACGGTCGGGTCAAACACGAAGCTGCGGTAGATGTGCAGCATCAGCGCCACGGCACCCTCCAGCACGGGCAGGTCGGCGGCGAAGAAGGGCCGGGCAAAGTCCCGCAAGGCGGGACTTGCCGGGACCAGCCGGCTCGGCAGGCGGAACATCTGCAGCTGCGGATCACCGAGTTGCGGCATGGCGTTCAGGTGCTGCAGCAGGGCGCTGTAGCCCGGCGTATCGGTGGCGGGGCACAGCGCCCGGTGTCCCAGGTCAACGATGTGGGTAACGAAAATCCGGGAGGTCTTATGCGCGGCGCCCAGCTCGGTCCAGAGCACCCGGTTCCCGAAAAAATCGCTCTGCATCTTGGCCCATACCGGTCTGGGTGAAATCCGCAGCGTCTGCTGCAGACTTTGCTGGCCGGGTAACTCGCGCAGCATCATGCGAATTTGATTGTGCGCATGCTCCACCGGTTGCTGATAGCGATACTCCGTGAAATGGCGCAAGCGGAACCGCGTATTCATGCCGTACGTACCAGCTGACTGGCCGGTGCCGGGCGATCGGGGGTTACGCGCTGCTGAACCTTCTTGGCGATCTCACGGAGCCAGTCAGTGAGTGACGCCAGCAGCATGTCCAGGCGTTGTGCTGCGTTGTCAGCCATCAACAGAGGCTCCAGGCGCAAGGCGCCGAGTTCGATCAGCTTGGAGGCTACGAGTGATTCCAGGCTTTCCGTGTGCGGATTGCGATGGCCATCACTGAGTGAACGCAGGTTGCGGTCCAGAATCATCAGCTGATGGCGCACCGAGCAGGGATTGGTGTCCGCCAGCAAGAGGATGTGCAGAACCGCGCCCTGGTTTCCAAGCTCCAGCCCTTCGGCAAAGCCCGTCGTGGTATTGGTCAGGGCCAGAATCAGCGGGCCGGTTTCGTCAATGAGGCTGAGGTCCAAGGCCAGGGAACGCAGCAGACGGACCGTACCCAGGGCAACTTCAAGCGCGAGGCCGATTTCGATCAGGCGGCGGGCGCCGCCATCCGGCAAGCAACGCAACAGATGGCCGTTGAGCGCCGCAAGGCGCAGTCCCGTGATTTCCACCGCTGGCCGGGCTTGGTCAAGGTCCTGAACGTTCGCCAGATCGCCGTCCAATCGATTGAGCAAGGTGGTGATTTCCACGGTCAGCAGGTTCCGCACAGGATAAGCCGTACGATTCAGGGCCAGACAATCGCCGCGCAGGGCTCCGGCTTCGTCGCTGGCTATCGTGCGCAGCAATTCGGGAACGGGATTTCCTAATGCGTTCCCCGCCTCGGGTCCGGTGAATCCGGGGAACAAGGTGGTCTGCCAGGTCAGGGCACGGCACAGGGCCATGGCCACCGGACCCTGCGCGCCGCCTTCCACCAGACATTTGAGGGTCGTGCTCTGCAGCCGGCTCAGAGTTTCGCAACGCTGCGCGTAGCGAGCCAGCCACAGCAGGTTTTCGGCGATATGCGGGTCGCGCAGCTGCTGCGGGCGCGCGCGGGGCAGATACTGCGGCAAGATTTGCGCGTCGCGTTGCGGTTCCGACGACAGGACCCACAGGTCTTTGCAAATTCCGCCCATCTGCCCGGACACCCCCCAGTTATCGGCGTCCTGAGCTGCCCGGGCCAGGCCACCGGCCATGACCCGAAAGCTTTCGCCATCGGCGACCGCGAAGCTGCGCATTTCAACGCAGCGGCCTTCGACGCCGTCCGCGCTCAAGACCGGCGCGCTGGCCAGGGTGGTCAGCGACTGGGCTGCAAATTCGTGGGGATTTGCGCGCACTCTTTCGCGCAGGGCGTTCCGCTCGCTGCGACTGAGCCTGCCGGGTGCAATGCGGGGCGCACCGGATTGTACGCAGGCGCGCGTGATGGCGAGCTCATCAAAATGCGCAAGGACGTAGTCCAGCTGCTCGCGCTGCCCGCACCACCAGCTATCGACCGAGGGAAGTTTCAGCTCTTCACCCAGGACCGCACGGCAGATGGCCGGCAGATAGGCGAGCAGACCGGGATTTTCCAGCACGCCGGAGCCCAGCGGATTGGCGAAACACAGCTGGCGGTTGCGCACCGCCTGCAGTACCCCCGGGGTCCCTAGAACGGACTGTCGATTCAGTTCCAGCGGTTCGCAGTAGGTGTCGTCAAGCCGGCGCACCAGAACGCGAATCGGATGGATGCCATCGGTCGCCAGCATGTGGCAGCGTCCGTTGCGCACCTGCAGATCGCCGCCTTCGACCAGGGGCAGACCCAGCTGGCGGGCGAGGTAGGCATGCTCGGAATAAGTCTCGTTGGCCGAGCCTGGCGTGAGCACGGCGATGGCCTCAGGGTCATCGTCCGCCAGGCTGATCAACGACCCTCTGAGGGCGCGCAGGAACGGCAGCACCGGGTGGACATTGGCTTCGCGAAACAGGCTGGGGAGCACCCGCGAAATGATGGTGCGCGCCTCCAGCGCATAACCGATGCCGGAGGGGGCCTGGGTCCGGTCTTCGGTGACCCAGATGCGACCGTCTGGTGCGCGACCCAGGTCGGCGGCATAGATCGTCAAATGTCTGTGCAGCGCGGGCTCTACGCCCCAACAGGGAAGCAGGAATCCGGGATGCCGGAAGATCAGTTCAGCCGGCAGCATCCCGCGCTGAATCAGTCGCTGCGGGCCATAGATGTCCGCCAGGATGAGCCGCAAGACCTCCGCCCGCTGCACGATGCCGACCTCGACATCGCGCCAGCTGCGGCTGCTGAACACCAGGGGCAGCAGATCCAGCTCCCAGGGTCGGGGATGTGGGTTTTTATCGGCATAGACATTGTAGGTCACGCCGTGCTCCAGCAGCAGGCGCTCCATTTCCCACCGGCGCTCGGTCAGTTTCGCTGCGTCGAAATTTCCCAGGGCGCGTGCAAGGTGCGTCCAGGTCGGACGAACCTCTCCGTCGTCGCCAACGAATTCGTCGTATCGACCGGCCAGGGCTTCATAGCGATCGAACATGGCGATCTGGCGAGGAGTTCAGGAGCCGGGCGAGCCCGGCTCGAAATAGGTCTTGGAAAACGCGCTGTGGATGGCCATGACCTCGCGCTGCAAGGTGTCGATCGTCGCGCGCAGCGCGTTGGCGTCTGTCGCCAGCTCCTTGGCGGTGACCCGCATCATATGTTGGAGCATGCTGTCGATTTTCTGCCCGGGCACGGTCTGGCGCGGCAGCCGCTGGTTGCAGCGTCGGACCTGATTGATGCAGTAGGCCACCGAGCGCGGGAATTCCGGATTGTGAAACAGGAAGTCGATCACATCGCCGGCCCGCACTGCCCCGTGAATCTCGCGCCGGTACATCTGATATGCCGACAGGGAGCGCAGCACCGCCATCCACTGAATCGCATCGAAGCTTGGCAGAGCGAGGGCATCAGCCGGCAGCAGGTCGTCCAGCTGCACATCCATGATCCGGGTGGTCATATCCGCCCGTTCAAGCAGCCGGCCGAAGCGGATGAACTGATAGCCCAGGCCGTGGCTCATCGTACCGCCAGTATAGCCGCGCTGAATCTGGCAGTGGTCGACCACGCCCCGCAGGAACGCATGGCGCGCTGCCGTGCGCCGGATCGAGCCGTCACCGTGCTCGTTCATGAACCCGTACAGCGTGTTCATCGATTCGTTGACTTCGCGTGGTACCCGATCCCGCGTGCGGCGCAAGTTCTCACGGGCATAAGTCAGGGACGAACGGATCGAGGCGGGATTGTCCGGATCATTGATCAGAAATCGCATGACACCCGGCTCGGTGGGATTATGCGAGGCCGCCGCAAACTCAGCTTCGGATCCGGTAATTTCTATGAGCGCATACCACTGCAAGCGCGAGCTGCGCGGCAAATCCAGACTGAGGTTGGTATAGGCCATGATAAGGCGCGCCGTATTTTCCGCCCGCTCCACATAGCGCCCCATCCAGTAGAAGCTTTCGGCAACTCTTGACAGCAGGGCCATCAGACGGTCTCCCCTGCGGAGCTGTTGGCCGGATCCACAATCCAGGTGTCCTTGCTGCCGCCACCTTGCGACGAGTTGACCACCAGCGAGCCTTCGCGCAACGCGACCCGAGTCAATCCGCCCGTCGTTACGAACTGCTGGTTGCTGCTCAGAATGAAGGGGCGCAAATCGACATGGCGCGCTGACAGATAGCAGTCCCCGCCCGGCGGACTGATCAGGGTCGGGGTTGTGGACAGATTCAAGCACGGTTGGGCGACCCAATTGCGGGGATCCTTGCGAATGCTGGCCGCTGTGGCCTTGCGCTGGGTGTTGGAGGCATGTGGTCCGATGAGCAGACCGTAGCCCCCTGATTCATTGGCCGGCTTGACTACCAGTT
>JBFIIN010000253.1:0-5658 GCA_041601225.1 Oceanococcus sp. | reverse complement strand
GCAGGGCCGCGGGAAAGCCGATGGCGAGCAAATTGAGGCTCGGCGCCGAGCGACTGATCACGCCGAAAGAGAGGTTGACCAACAGCAAGGCGATGGTCGCCGGTAGAGCGATTTTGATCGCGCCGACAAAGATCAGGGAGCTCCAGCTGAGCAAAGCCCACAGATCCACAAAGGCCAGGCCCGGTCCATCTACCGGCAGGCTTTGGAAACTGACCACCACCCACTGGAAGACCAGCAGATGACCACCCGCGGCCAGGAACAGCAGACTCGCCACCATGGAAAAGTACTGGCTGACTACAGGTGACGACACGCCGCGCAGGGGATCGGACATCTCGGCGAAGCCCAGGCCCATGGCCAGGGCAACCATCTGTCCGCCCAGCAGTACGGCTTCGAACACAAACTGCAGGACAAAGCCCATGGTCGCCCCCAGGGCCAATTGCTGAATCACGCCCAGGAACCAAGCGCCACTGAACACCGGCCAGGCCGGAGGAGGCGGCAGCAGGGGCAGGACCAGCAAGGTTGTGACTGCGGCCAGGATGATCCGGATCCGGCTGGGCACGGTCCCGCTGCCAAATACGGGCAATACCATCCACATGGCCCCGATTCTCAGGAACGGCCAGAAGAAGCCATCTATGGCCTGGGTCAGTTCGTGGGCCGTAACAGCGAACATCCGCCCTATCCGATCAGCACCGGAATGTCCTGGATCAGCTGGCGGGTAAAATCCAGGGCCACCCGCAACATCCACGGCCCGGCAATCAGCAGCGCCAGAGCCATCGCCAGCAATTTGGGAATAAAGGACAGGGTCATTTCGTTGATCTGGGTGGCGGCCTGAAACACGCCGACAATCAGACCCACGGCCAGTGCCGTCAGCAACAGGGGCGCCGCCAGCATCAGCGCCAGCTGCAGGGCGTCACGGGCCAGACTGATGACGAATTCGGGGGTCATGGCCTGGCCCTCAGACGCTGCCGAAACTGGCGGCCAGCGAGCCCATGACCAGCGCCCAGCCATCGACCAGCACGAACAGCATGACCTTGAAGGGCAGCGATATCAGCATGGGCGACAGCATCATCATTCCCATCGACATGAGCACGCTGCTGATGACCAGATCGATGACCACGAAGGGAATGAACAACAGAAAGCCGATCTGGAAGGCCGTGGTCAGTTCGCTGGTCACGAATGCGGACATAAGCAGGGCAAAAGGCACATCGTCAGGCGCCTGGAATCCGCCTTCGTGCCCGGCAACTTCGGCGAACATCATCAGACTGGTTTCCCGGGTCTGGGCCAGCATGAATCCGCGCACCGGCGCCGCGGCGGCACCAATCGCCAATTCGGCGCTGATCTCATCGTCCAGATAGGGCTGTACCGCGTCCTGATAGATCCGCTCCAGCACCGGACTCATGATGAATATGGACAGCATCAGCGCCAGACCCACCAGAATTTGATTCGACGGGGTTTGGCCGGTCCCCAGCGCATGCCGAAGCAGACCCAGAACCACGATAATGCGGGTGAAAGCGGTCATGGACAGGAGGATGGCGGGCAGCAAGGTGATCGCCGTCATCGCGATCAGGACCTGAATCGACAAGGTATAGGCCTGCCCGCCGTCAGGCTGAGTCTCCAGGGTTACGGCCGGCAGACCTGCGGCCTGCGCTCCCACCGGCGTCAGCATCAACAACAGGCTCCAGTGCACCCTCATTGTGGCGGCGTTTTGTGCAGCAACTGCGCAAGCGTCTTGGCGAACTTTGGACTGACCGCAGCTGGCGCGGCCGTATTCCATTCGGCAGGCACCCGGTCAAGGACCTGTAAAGTCCGCACGCTACCGCTGGCCACGCCGATCAGTAGCCACTGGTCGCCGGCCTGGAGCAGAACCACCCGTTCCCGGGGGCCAACCTGCACACCGCCGCGCACCTGCAGAAGGCCGCCTGCGGCGCGCAGCCCCGGCACACGGCGGGCCAGCCAGGCCAGCGCAAAGATGGCCAGCAGTACGGCGCCCAGACTGAACATCACCTGGAGCAGTCCGGCTGCAGATAGCGCGGGGCTAGCGGTATCCATCACGGTCAGCGCAGATTGCGCACACGCTCGCTGGGGCTCACCACGTCGATCAGGCGCACGCCAAACCTCTCGTTCACGACCACCACTTCGCCATGCGCCACCAGGGTGCCATTGACGAACACATCGAGCGGATCACCCGCGGCCCGATCCAGTTCCACAACGGAACCCTGGTTCAGCTGCAGCAGATTGCGAATGGGGATGCGCACCCTGCCAACTTCCATCGACAGACTGACTGGCACATCGAGGATGACGTCCAGATTGACCTCGGACTTCCCGCCCGCGTCGGACTCGTCATCCAGCGGCGCGAAATCGGCGCGCGGATAACTCCGGACGGCCGACTGATCTACCGCTTCGTCGGTTGGTGCGGCCTGCTCAGGCTCATCAACCACATCCACCGATTCGTTTTCCTGCTCGCTCATGGCAACCTCAGTGCAATTTCTTGCGGGGAATGATCTTGCGCCGCATCTCGGTAATCTTGACGGCGTTGTGCCCACCCGAAACCCCGAACACACCGGCGTAGGTCAGGATGTCTTCGACCATGATTTCGGTGGTGCGCGGGAGTTCGATCGGAATGACATCGCCCGGACGCAGTTCGGTCAGCTCGCGCAGGGTGATCTTCTTGCGGGCCAGCACCGTGCTGAGCTCCACTTCCGCCGCCTCGACATGGTCACGCAGCGTCTCGCTCCAGCGCTCATCCATCTCGTCACGGTCGCTCTGGATGCCGGCATCGAGCTGATCGCGTATGGGCTCCAGCATGGAGTACGGCATGGTCACGTGGACCTGGCCTTCGCCGCCATCGAGTTCCACATGGAAACGGCACACCACCACGATTTCGCTGGGGCTGACGATTGAGGCCAGATGCGGATTGACTTCGGACTGCACATGCTCGAAGTTCAGTTTGAGCACCGGCGCCCAGGCTTCAGTCAGATCACGGAATGCATGTTCCAGCAACAGATGAATCACGCGCATCTCGGTCGCGGTGAATTCCCGGCCTTCAATTTTGGTGCGGAAGCGACCGTCGCCGCCGAAGAAATTCTCGACCACCGCGAACACCAGTTTGGGCTCGAATACGATAAGAGCCGTGCCCCGCAGCGGCTTCATGCGAATCAGGTTCAAGTTGGTCGGCACGAACAAGGTATGCAGGTACTCGGAGAACTTGGTCGTCTCAATGCCGGTAACCGACAATTCCGGCGAGCGCCGCAACATATTGAACAGACTGATGCGAAAGTGCCGGGCAAAGCGTTCGTTGATCATCTCCAGCGTCGGCAGGCGCCCCCGCACGATGCGATCCTGGGTAGCGAGATCGAATTCGCGCACCTCTTCGGGCGCCGCTGGCGGCGGCTCGGTATCGACATCGCCGCTATCAACACCATGCAGCAGGGCGTCGATTTCATCCTGGCTGAGTACGTCCTGACCGCTCATGAGGAATGCCTCACTGCATCACGAAGCTGGTGAAGTAAGTTTCGTCCACCAGCGCGCCACCCGCGCGTTCGGCCAGAATGGCATTGATTTCCTGCGTCACCTGCTCCTGCAGGGCTGTCTTTCCCGCACGCGAACCCAGCATGTCGACATCCTGGGCGGCAAAAATCAGCAACAGATTGTTGCGGATGGCCGGCGCATGTCGTTCGAGCGCCGCGACGGCCTCGGGATCGCGGGTCATGACCTGAATCTCGATCTGCAGAAAGCGCAGCAGATCGCTGTTCTCGAGGTTGACCACGAACGGCGGTTCCAGGGAGACGTAGATCGGGTCGCGCAGCGCAGCCTTCGCCTCCCCGCCCGCGCCGAGCATGTCGCGCCCATACATGAAGTAGGTGCCAGCGGCCCCGCCGCAGACACCCAGGATGAGCAACAGTACCAGCGTGCGCTTCTTGCCTGTTTTCGCTGCGGGCGCTGATGCGGCTGAGTCCGGCTGGGCGGCTGTTGCCATGATTCTCTCGGCTCGTGAAAAGTGACTGGGAAACCAGGAGCAAGGCTTGTGCCACGGACGCGGCCACCCGCCAACCCCGGCCCGCGCCAGAATTCAGTCACCGGATGCACGGTTCAGGCGCGGAATTCGCCGGATTGCCGGCGCCCGATCTGGCGGCTGGCCATCGGCTTCCCGAACGTGGAACCGTCCAGGAGTCTCAGCTCAAGCGTAGTCGTCGACCAGACCCTGGCGCTCCTGAGCCGACCGGAATGCGGGCGCTTCAGCTGCGGTTTCATCCCCACTTCCGCCTGCCTGGCCGCGCTCGCGACCACCTGGCTGGCGCTGTTCGGCCTCACCCTGCTGCACGTTCGTCCCGCCAAGTTGCAAGCCCTGATCGGCAAACATGCCGCGCAGCCGCGGCAAGGCCTCTTCGAACGCGGCACGCGCGGCAGCTGATTCCGTAACCACCCGCAAGTCAACCTGGTCCCCATCCTGGGTTATATCCACCGTCAGATTCCCCAACTCATGCGGCGTGAGTTGCAGGCGCGCCTTGACGACACCGTCCAAGGACAGGTTCTGGGTCAGCAACTCAGCGACCGCGCCCGGCCAGGCCGGGCTTCCGACCTGGGGCTGGACAACGCGCGTGGCCACGGACAAAGACGGCGCCGACCTGGGCTCCGCGGCTAAAACATGGGGCGGCGCCGCTAAAACCGTCGGCAAGTCGTTGCCGCCTTCAGCCAGAGCCGGCATTCGCGGACCGGCGTCGCCAGGGTCCGGAACTGCCGCCAGCGGCCCCTGCGGAACGGCCACGGGCGCCACAGGCGCGACGCTGGGAGCCCACTGGCTGCGGCGGTCGCTCACCACACGAGCTACGGCCTCGGGCTCAAGCGGCGAAACGCGGGGTGTAGCTAGGCCTGCGGCCTCGCCCTGCAGCCTTAAGCCCATGGTCTGCGCCAGCGAAGACGAATCTCGCGCGGCACCAGGCACCAGACCGGAGCCCCCTGCGCCCGGCCTGGCAATGCCTCCTGCCTCGGGTTCCTGCACGCCAGCCCTGGGCGGGTCGTCCCGGATCTGCAGTGCCGGATCCGGGGCGGCCGGTTGCGGATCCATCGGGGGCTTGCCGCGCAGCGGCATGCTCTGAGCAGGCGACAAGGCGGTGCCGCGGAGAGCGGCCGGCACGGCCTGGCGAACCGGCGCCGCCTGCGCTGGCGACGCGGCAGGTTCGCCCGGCGGATTGCGCAAGCGCCGGAGCCCGGCCGGGAGCGGCAACTGCAATTCGACCGCTGCCGGCAGGGTCGGGCGCTCGGGCAGCAGCCGCGCGCCTCGCGGCAGGACCGGATCTTGTCCCGCAGCGGCAATCAATCGCGACGGCCGAACGGGCGACCCGAGCGCAGGCTGCACGGCCGATGGCGCCGGACTGGGGCGCGCCAAGCTGGCCGCAGGCGGCGACCGCAGCCCGGCCGGTTCCGGGGTGACCGGAACCGGGAACGGCGCATGAACTGACCCGGCCGGCGGGTTCGACAGCGCCGGGCTGCTGACCCAGAAGGGGCGGACCCCGCCCAGCGCGGGCATGGCCAAGGGCTGACGGGTGGGCATGGCGGTCGACGTGCTCAACCTGATCGCGCTGCTCCAGGCAGGCGATCTTCCCCCGTTGCTCGCCGATGTGCTGCCAGACCGGATCGGCATGTGGGGGCACTCGATGG
>JBFIIN010000252.1:0-5669 GCA_041601225.1 Oceanococcus sp. | reverse complement strand
GCCGCTGGAACTGCTCAAGAAAGTCAAAGCCGCCGCGGCACAGATGCAGGTGGCCGACGTCATGTTGCAGCGGGGGGTGAACGAAGGCTTTTCCGGTGGCGAGAAAAAGCGCAACGAAATTCTGCAAATGCTGGTGCTGGAACCGCGTCTGGCCATACTCGACGAAACTGATTCCGGACTGGATATTGACGCTCTGAAGGTGGTCGCCGAAGGCGTCAACGCATTTCGTGCCGCTGACCGCGCGGTAATACTCGTCACTCATTATCAGCGCCTGCTGGACTACATCAAACCGGATTTCGTTCATGTGCTGGCGCGCGGCCGGATCGTCGAGTCCGGCACTGCGGAACTGGCCCTGAAGCTGGAACGCAAGGGATATGCCTGGCTCACGGACGCTTTGCCGGCTGAAGTCTGATGAGTTTTCCCTACGCCGATCTGCTGGCCTCGGCCGGGAGTCCAGCGCAACCGCGCCTTGCCGCCATGCAGCGCTTTCAGGCACTGGGCTGGCCGCGGACCCGCGACGAGGCCTGGAAGTACACCGACCTGAGATTGCTGCAGGGGAGTCTGGCCCGGTTGTCCGCGACCGCCGGAAGCCTGGATGAAAGCTGGCTGGCCCAACAGTATCTTCTTGATGGCAAGCAGGCCGACCGGGTGGTTTTTGTCGATGGACGCTACGCAGGGCAATTGAGTCAGCTGTCGTCCGCCATCGCCGCTCATTTGCAGATGGCCCCCGAACTCACGGCCGCCCCTCCGGCGCACGGCTCGGCTGCGCTGTCCGAGCTCAATCGAGCCCTGGCGCAGGGCGGTCTGAATCTGAACCTGCCCGCCGGGCTGCGCATTGATCGGCCACTGTACTGTGTCTACGTCAGCAGCGCGGACGATCAGCGCGCGGTCGCTTTGCGCAGCCGGATTCAGCTCGGCGCAGGGGCGGGGCTCACCTTGATCGAGCATTTTGTCGGGACCGGTAGCGGCTTTACCAGCGTCGATGGCCAGGGTCACCTCGCGCCCGGCGCGGCAGTGAATTTGATCCGCATCCAGCAGGAAGCCGCCAGCCGCCATCATCTGGCGCAGGCCAGTTGGAGCGTGGATCGAGAGGCGCGGCTGCAGCAGATTCACATCGACCTCGGTGGCCGTCTGGTCCGCCAGAGCAGTCATGTTGACCTGACCGGCCCCGGCGCGGACACCGGCTACTACGCCAGCGGCATCCTTAGTGGGCGCCAGCATCTCGACCATCATCTGACCATTGCCCATTCCGCGCCTCAGGGGCGCAGCCGGGTGCAGGCGCGGGGCATCTCCAATGACGGCGCGCGCAATGTCTTCAGCGGCAGGATCATCGTCGCGCCCGGCGCCCAGCAAAGCGATTCGGCACAAATGCTGCGCAATCTATTGCTGTCGGACCAGGCGGAAGCCGATGCCAGGCCGGAGCTGGAAATTTTTGCCGATGATGTGAAATGCGCGCATGGCGCCACGGTTGGTCGACTGGACGAATCCGCCCTGTTCTACCTGCGCAGCCGCGGTATCGATGAATCCCAGGCGCGGACTTTATTGACCATTAGTTTCGCCGAAGAAATTTTGCAGTACCTGCCGCTGAGTGAACTGCGCGAATCCCTGGCGACGCGTATCGAACAGCGGCTGAACCCGACTGCGAGTCCGCCCGCATGAACGCAACAGCCAAGGCCTCCCTGGACTATCCGCTAGATGCGCTGCGCGCGCAGTTCCCCGCCTTGCAGCAAAGCGTTCATGGACGCCCGTTGGCCTACCTGGACAATGCCGCGACCACCCAGAAACCCGAATCGGTGCTGGCTGCGTTGAATCACTACTATCGCCATGACAACGCCAATGTTCACCGGGCCATCCATGCCCTGTCAGCCCGCGCAACACATGACTATGAAGGCGCACGTGACAAGGTGCAGGCCTTTATCGGCGCGGCAAGACGGGAGGAAGTCATCTTCACCCGTGGCACGACGGAATCCATCAATCTCGTCGCGCAGAGCTTTGCCCGCCCGAGATTCGGCCCCGGCGATGAAATTCTGATCACCCAGCTGGAGCATCATTCCAACATCGTCCCCTGGCAATTGGTCTGCGAGCAGACCGGAGCCATCCTCAGGTTTGCACCAGTTGACGATCAAGGCGCGCTGGATATGCAGGCTTTTCGTCAGTTGCTTGGCGAGCGCACGCGATTGGTCGCAGTCGCTGAATCTTCCAACGCGATCGGCACCCGCAACCCCATCGCGGAATTGACCCGGCTCGCGCATGCCGCCGACTGCCCGATACTGGTCGACGCGGCTCAGGGGGTCCCCCACCGGCAGATCGACGTGGAGACCCTGGGCGTCGATTTCATGGCCTTTTCATCCCACAAGATGTATGGCCCCACCGGGATCGGCGTGCTCTATGGTCGCGAGAAATGGCTGGAGGCCATGCCACCCTGGCAAGGTGGCGGCGACATGATCGAAACCGTGAGCCTCGCAGGCTCGACCTGGAATTCGCTGCCCTACAAATTTGAAGCCGGCACGCCAAATATCGCCGGCGCAATCGGCCTGGGGGCGGCCGTTGATTTTCTCGAGCAGACCGGGCTCGAGCAGATAGCCGCGCACGAGCACGCGCTGCTGCAATACGGCACCCGGCGCCTGCAGGAGGTCGACGGCCTGCACCTGATCGGCACGGCCGCGGACAAGGTCGCCATCTTGTCCTTCATCATGGATGGCATGCACGCCCACGACATTGGCACCCTGCTCGATGAAGAAGGTATCGCCGTGCGCACCGGCCATCATTGCGCCATGCCCCTCATGGCCCGCTGCGGAGTCGCAGCAACAGCGCGGGCCTCCCTGGCCTGCTACAACAGCCACGCTGAAATCGACTGCCTGATCGACACCCTGCACCGCATCCGACGTTTGTTCAAAATCTGATAAAGTCTCTCTAAGCCTCTATTCCACCACGCTTTTTTTACGCCTGATCTAAACAATTGCAAACATGACAATTGGGGGCCACAAACAGACATGAGCGAATGGACGCCAGTCGCCGCAGCTGCGGACCTTGCAGTCGGCCAGGTGCGCATTGTCGATGTCGATGGGACGCCGGTCGCGGTCTTCAACATTGGCGGCGAGTTTTATGCGGTAGAGGATGTCTGCACGCACGACGGAGGCGAACTCGCCAGCGGTCAGGTCGAGGGCCATTCAGTCATTTGCCCGCGCCACGGCGCGCGCTTCTGTCTGCGCAGCGGCGCGGTCGAAGCGCCCCCAGCGTATGAGCCCATAGCGGTATTCCCAGTGCGGGTCGATGATGGCACGGTTTACGTTCGCGACGACCGCTGGGATTGAGTCCGACTTCAATGCCGGGGAGCCTGATGCTGGGGCTGAAGGCGTGGGTTTGTTAGCCTTGGCAATCTTGCAAACGGATTGCTATCACGATGGCCACTGAGGACAGGATGCCTCAGACCAGTCCCGCCTGGTTTCGCAGCCTGCGCTGGAGATTTTGGATACTCGGCGGTGTCCTGGCCGCTACGGTCGGAGCGGGCGCCTATGTGCTCAATGAGCGCTGGGTACGCGCGCCCCTGGTGAGCGACCATCAATTGCTCATGCGTCAGGGCGCCGCCCAGGTGATCAGTGAACTGCAAACCCTGATCAGCGAAGCCCAAACCCTGGCCAATGCCCTGGCGGCGATCGGCGAGCAACACGGTGGAGATCCAGGGATCGTTGACCGGCTGGTGCCTGCCACTCTGGCGCATGGGCCGCTGGCCGACAAGTTGGTCGGCGGCGGGCTTTGGCCGGAACCGGGCGCTTTCGACGCCCGCGCGCAGCGCAGCAGCCGGTTCTGGGTGCGCACCGGCAGCGGCGGCTTCACGCGCCGTGACGACTACAACAATGCCGCGAACATCGGCTACCACCGCGAGGTCTGGTATACCCCAAGCCGTTTTGCGGCGGCAAACCGATGTTACTGGTCAGATGCGCGTATCGAGCCCCTGACCGGTGTCCCGACCATCACCTGCGCCGTGCCGATGCGGCGCGATAACAAGTTTATCGGCGCCGCGACTGTCAGCCTGCGCGCCCAGGCCGTCGAGCAGCAGCTCGCCGATTCCTCAGTCAAAGTCGGAGGCTATGCCGTACTGTTTGATCGGGCTAACCGGGTGCTGTACGCGCCCGAACCCTTGCGCCCCGATCGCGCCGGAATCCGCAACGCGGCCGAACTGGCACAGCGCAATCCCGCCCTGGGACCACTCGCCGTCCTGGTCCACCAGATCAACGAGCGGACAGTTGCGGCGCAAGCATCGCAGGCCTCCTCACCCCTGGCCGCCACCGAGCCGCTGAAAAGCAGCACCCGCGACCTGCCAACACTGGATGCTGAACTGATCCTTGCCAGCTTGGGCGCGGCCCTCGACCCCGAAACCCGCCTCGATTGGCTGGCGCTGGATGCGGACCCGATATTCGACTCGGGATCACAGCTGGTCGTTGCCACCCTCGCCGGACCCTTCTGGAAACTTGCCGTCGCCCGGGTTCGACCGATCACAATTGCCGGGGTTGGCAAGGAACAGTTGCTCGCGCTTATCACCACGACCGGAATGCTTGCACTCGCCCTGCTGCTCTATCAATTTGCGGTCGGCGGCTGGCTCATCGCGCCTCTGCGAAGCATAACGGCGACGCTGTCCGAATCGCAGCATGGCGGTGCGGACCCGGAATTCGCAGACGGTCTGACTGGAGAATTCGGCATGATCCGCGCCTGGGTCAACGACCAGAGCCAGCGAATCCGCGACCTGAGGCAGCGGGTCCAGTCGCGCGAACATGAGCGTGATAATTCGAATGTCCGCGTAAAGAACGCCGCTGGACTGAGTGAAGCTGCCTTGCATGCCCTGTCGGACGCCATCATCGTGACGGACACGGACGGTCGGATCAGTTTCATGAATCCGGCAGCAGAGGCTCTGACCGGCTGCGCGCTCGGCCAGGCCCAGAGCATGGCACTGCCCGACGTCTTTCGGGCCGCTGATCTCACCAGCCACAAGCCCCTGGGAAATCTGGCCCGTAACTGCGCCGAGTCGGGCTGCGCCACAGAGAAGCCGATTCCGGCCTATTTCCTGACCCGCAGCGGGCACGAACTCCCCATTACCATTGCGGTATCGCCAATCATGGGCCGCAACAAAAAAGCCACCGGCGCGGTGCTCCTGGTGCAGGACGCCCGTCGCCTCTTCGACCAGATCGGCAAAACCGAGCCCGGCGATTCGACCGACCCGCTCACCGGGACGCTCAGCCGCAAAGTGTTCGATACGGACATCGCCACGCTCACAGATGGCATCCGCCTGGGTGCGCGCGAGCCAGCATTCCTGCTGTATATCGATATCGACAATCTCGGCCAGGTCAATGAACTCAGCGGCACCGAAGCGGGCGATGAATTGCTGAGCCAGCTCGGTCGCCTGATCGTCAATACGGCCGGCGCGCGCAACAAGGTGTATCGCCTGTCCAGCGACCGCTTCGCGGCCGTGCTGGAGACGCCGGACCAGACCTTTGCCGAGAATCTGGCGGAAAGCATACGGGCCGATGTTGAGAAATGGGGTTTCCGCTGGCGCGAGCAGCCGCACGATACCTCCCTGACGGCGACTTTGATCGCCATCGACAAGAGCAGCGGTCGACCGCTGGAAATTCTGAAGAATGCCGACACCGCTTGCCGGGACGCCAAGGCGGAAG
>JBFIIN010000251.1:0-5672 GCA_041601225.1 Oceanococcus sp. | reverse complement strand
GGTCTATCTGCCGCGACCCCAGCGTTATTGCGCCTGCAACAATCGGAGCCAGGCCGGCAATTGCCCGCAGCAGCGTCGATTTGCCACTGCCCGAAGGGCCGGCCAGGACCAGCATTTCACCGGCCCTGGCGCGCAGTAAAATTCCATCCAGAATGGTCTTGCCCGCCAAATCCACACGCAGGCCGTCGATGCTCAGATCGCTCATGGAGACTCCGCGGCCAGCAGGGGTCCGGCCGCGGCCTCAATCATTTGCACCAGCCGGAATCCGTCACCCAGACCGGCATTGGGCTCCTGACGGCCTCGCCGAGGGGGCTCAAACATCCATTCTTCGATCAACGGATTGATCCGGGTCTCGACTTCGTACCAGACCGGCACATTGGGCGTGCGGCGCATGATCGGCACGGCATCCAGGAACACCTGGGCCGAATCAGGACGCTTGCCGGAATCAAGAAACGCCGGGCTGCGCGCCACGCTGCGCCGAACCGGGACGATACGACCGGACGCCGCCAGCAGGGTCTGGCCGGTCGGGCCGGTGGCAAAGCGCACGAACTGAGCTGCCGCAGCCTGTTGGCGGCTGGCGCGAGCCAGACAATAGGCATCGGCATGGAGCACCGTGGCGGCCTGCCGGTAGCGCGGCAAAGGCGCCACATCCCAGTCCAGGTCCGGTACGCCGCGCAGGCTGGCCGTGAAGCGCCGGCTGTTCAGAGTCATGCCCAGCCCTCCCCGCATGAACCGCGCATCGGGACCCTCCGCCCGCCGTGCCGACTGCGTGGGCATGACGCCCACCGCGGTCTTGAGGCGCTTGAGAAACATCAGGCCGATCACCGCCTCGGTATTGCGCAAGGCGAAGCGACGGGGCTGCTGCAGATTATCCACCAAGTCGCCGCCAGCCTGCCATATGAATGGCGCCAGACGCACGATCGACGGCTCCAGGTCCAGGCCGAACACATCCTTGCGGCCGTCGCCGTCGATATCGCGAGTCAGATCGCGGGCCGCATCATGGAAATCCTTCCAACTCCAATCCGCCGTGGGCGGCGCAACGCCGAATTGGCGGAACAGGGTGCGATTCCAGTACACCACCAGACTGGAAATGTTCTGGGGCATGCACAGCAGCTCGCCCTGGACCGTAAAGGCCTCCAGCGACGGGGCGTAAAAATCCTGTGGCCTGAATTCCCCGGCCTGCGCCAGCAGCGGCCCCAGCGGCTGCAGGACACCCGCATCCAGAAACTGGCCCCAGCGCCGGAAATTGATCAGAAACAGGTCGGGTGGCTGCCCGCCCGCAAAGGCGGTGGCCATGCGCGCGACATGTTCGGCGTGCCGGGCCACCGGGACAAATTCGACGGTGACCTGAGGATGCTCCTGCTCAAAAGCGGCAACCAGCTCACGGTAGGCCTGCGCCTCAACCGGATCGGCCACCGCCTGCAGACGCAGTCGGGCGCGGTCATCGGGTTGTCCGCTACCGCAGCCCAGGACTCCAGCGCACAGCGCTGCTAGGCACACGTTTTCCCTAAGCATGGCGACTCCTGACGGCCTGGAGCAGCACGACGCCCAGGCCCACGACAAACAGGGGCGCCACCACCACCACGGCACCCGCCATGAGAACCGACCAATGCCCAACGCCCAGCAGCTGCAGCGAATACAGCATCTGCGGCGCGGTCTGCCCCCGCTCGCTATGGATGTACAGCAAGGGATCAATCACATTGGCCCAGCTCCAGGCCGTGGCCAGCACCACCGCGGCCGCGTTGACTGCCGGCAACTGCGGCAGAACCACCCGCCACCAGATCGCGAACCAAGTCAGACCTTCCAGCTGCGCGGCTTCCCAGGGCGTGACCGGCAAGCGACGGATCGCAACGAAGTACAGCAGGACAAGCAATGGGCTCCCACCCATCAAAGCCGGCAGCCACAGAGGCAGCCAGGTTCCGGTCAGGCCCAGGCCTTGCATCAACAGGAACCGGGGCAGCCAGATCGCCGAGTACGGTATCGACGCCGCCGCGACCAAGATCACGACACCCAGGAAGCGCCCTCGCGGCGTCAGCAGCGTCAGACCCAGCCCGGCCAGGGACGCCGTGGCGACGCTCACGGGCACCGCCACCGCCGCGATCAGCAAGGAGTTCAACAGTCCGCGCCACATTGGCACGGCGGCGAATACCTGTGCGTAGCCGGCAGCTCCAGGCGCACTGGGCCACAGAGCACCGGCCACTGGCACCGAGCCGGGCGGATGCAAAGACGCGATCAGCAACAGGATCAAGGGCGCAGCGAACAGCAGCCCGACTCCGAGCACCAGCAGGGCGTGCAAGGCGGCCGCAAGACACCGGGTCATGACGTCCCCGCAACAGGGCGCGAAGCGCAAAACACGACCGGCAGGTCAATCTGGTGGACAATAGGCTTTGTTTTGGCGACCACAGCACGCCCGATGCAAATGCGGATCTGGACAACTGACTCAAGCACCATCGTATACGACGGCGAGCAAATCGACGATCCGGCCGATGAACTATTCGATCCCGACTGGTGGCGACGCAGGGACGCAATCATTGCCACTCACCAGGGTCGCGGCACCGTCTATGTGGTCCACCGTGCGCCACAGACCTGGGTTCTGCGTCAATATCGCCGGGGTGGCTGGATGGATTTTTTGACCCAGCGCAGTTACTGGTGGCTGGGCCTGAAACGCAGCCGACCGTGGCGTGAATGGCACTTGCTGGCCAGCCTTTACAAACGGGGCCTGCCGGTACCGGCCCCGGTGGCCGTGCGGGTGCGACGGCGCGGCCTGATCTATCGCGGCGACATTCTCACCACTTACCTGGCGGACACCCAGCCGCTGGCCCGGGTGCTTGAGCAGCAGGCTCTGAGCCCCAGGCGCTGGGCGCAGATTGGCGCGCTGATCCGCCGTTTCCACGCGGCGCGGGTCCATCATCCGGACCTGAACGCCAGCAACATTCTGTGCCACCGCGATGGACGGATGTTCATCCTCGATTTTGACCGGGGCCGGCTGCCGGCCTCGGCCACCCGGATCGCCACCGAACTGCCCCGTTTGCGGCGCTCACTGGAAAAATTTCACGGCGCGAATCCGGCATTTCATTACACGGCCGCGGACTGGGCCGAGCTGATGCGTGGCTATGGATCCGCCGCATGAGCGCAGCCATCGGGCGCGCCATCTACACCCTGCTCCTGCTCCTGCTGGTACCCGTGGCGTCCCTGGGCCTGGCCTGGCGCTCTCGCAGTCCGGGCGCTGCCAGGGCGCGCTGGCGCGAGCGTTTCGGTCTGGGCCCTGAGCCCCGTCAAGACATTGCGACCTGGGTCCATGCCGCCTCGGTGGGTGAGGTCCAAGCGGCCGCTCCGCTGGTCGATGCATTGCTGGCTCTGCATGGTGACGGTCGGATTGCACTCACCACCGTGACTGCGACCGGATCGGCCCAGGCGCAGACCCTGTGGGGCGAGCGGGTGGCGCACAGCTACCTGCCGTTCGACCTGCCCTTTGCGGTCAACAATTTCCTGAGGCGGACTCAACCCCGCCAGGCGATCATCCTCGAAGCCGAACTTTGGCCCAACCTCTTCGCTGCACTGGCCGCGCGCAAGATTCCGCTGACCCTGGCCAACGCCCGCATGTCGCCGCGCTCCTTTGCGCGCTTTCAGCGTTTGCGTGGTCTGATCGCCCCCACCCTGGCCCGGATCAGCACGGTCGCCGCCCAGTCGCCAGCCGATGCCGAGCGCTATCGTCAGCTCGGAGCCGCGCGGGTTACGGCGATTGGCAATCTGAAATTCGAGTGCCGGATTCCTCAGCCACAACTCGATGCCGGGCGCGCCCTGCGCCTGCGTCTCGGCCTGCAGCGACCAGTTTGGGTCGCGGCCAGCACCCACAAGCCCGAAGAGGCCGCGGCTCTGGCCGCTCACCAGACCCTGCTGTTGACGCATCCCGACGCACTGCTGATCCTCGTGCCGCGTCACCCCCAGCGCTTTGCATCGGTCTGGAGCTTGGTCGCGGCGTCCGCCCTGCGTGGCGCCCGCCGCAGCGACGCCCCCCCCGATCCGCAGACCCAGGTCCTGCTCGGCGATTCGCTGGGTGAGATGTTTGTGTACCTCGCGGCTGCGGATGTGGCTTTCGTCGGTGGCAGTCTGGTCCCGGTCGGCGGCCACAACGTGCTGGAGCCCGCCGCACTCGGATTGCCGGTTGTCCATGGCCCGCACATGCACAACTTCATCGCCTCTCGCGATCTGCTTGGCGCGGCCGATGCGGCCATCGAGATCGCCGCGCCCCCCGAACTGGGCGCGGCATTGGTCGAGTTGTTCGACAAGCCGCAACTGGCCCGGCAGCGTGGCGCACGCGGCAAGGCCGCGCTGGCGGGGCATCAGGGCGCGGTCGCCAGATTGCTCCGGCTTCTTTAGCGCCAGCCAGTCGGGCGGAATTGCGCGAACTGTGACAGTCTTATGCACTCCGCTTTCCGTGCTGTAATGAGGGCCTCATGATATTCGCGCCACGTCTCTGCGTCGTTCTGCCCGTGCTGGGCGCTCTTGCCCTGTCCGCCTGCTCGGGAGATGACGGGTCCTTTGGCTCCGGCTCGCCTGGCGTCGTGGCCGGCTGTCCCTCGGCACGCATCGCGACCCGCCAGGCGGACCTGATTGAAGGCCCCCTCGCCCGTGGCCAGCTCGGCGATCTGGTTCTGGAAAACACCGAACTGCGCAGCATCATCCAGAAACCGGGACGCAACTGGTTCCAGATCGCCCAATTCGGCGGAAATATCATCGACGCCGTGCCCAAGGCCGCCGATGGCAGTCTGGCCGCACAGGACCAGTACGAAGAAGCCGCACTGGGCACAAATATTGAATCCTCGCCGAACTACCAGACCGTCGAGGTCATCGAAGCCGGTCGGCGTGGCGAGAATGGCGAATGCGTGCCTGCGGTGATTCGGGCCACCGGACCGGACGACCTCCTGGATTTCGTAAACGGCTCCAGCGCCATCCGCGATCTGGGCTTCATGTTTCCCGACAGCGCCGATGACGTCGACCTGCCAGTGACCATCATCACCGACTACACGCTGGCACCCGGCGCGCGGGCGGTGCGCATGGATACCCGCCTGGTCAACGACAGCGATTCGGCCTTGGATATCTATCTGGTCGAATACCTGAACGGCTCGGGTGAAGTGGAAATGTTTCAGCACGGATACGGCTTCGGCGAACCGCTGATCACGGCACCCTGCGAGGAATGTCGCTATGCCGTCTACGCGGGCCATGAAGGTGGCAGCGGGGTGAGCTACGGCATCCTGCACGACTTCGCCACCACCACCTCTTTGTCGATCTCCGGAGTCACCGTGCTGGTCTACGGTACGGATGCACTGCTGCTCGCCGCCGGCGGCAGCGACCTCGCGCCGCCGCCGTTCACGATCCCGGCCGGCGGCGAGACGCAATTCACCCGGCATTTCGCGGTGGGCACCGGGGATGTAGCCAGCGTGCTGGGTATACGCTACGGGCTGGCGGGTATCGAGGTCGGCGAAGTGACTGGCCGGGTCACTGACGCCAATGGCCCCGTGGTTGGCGCCGAGGTATCCGTAATCAGTGAGAACAATACCTTCGAGCCGGCACTGATACCGAATTTCGCCGGACTTCCGATCGGCTCAAACCTGGTCCCACGCGGACCGGAAACCATCGTCGTCAGCCAGTTCCGTACGGACGCGAACGGC
>JBFIIN010000250.1:0-5677 GCA_041601225.1 Oceanococcus sp. | reverse complement strand
CGGCGCCCCCGGCGCGGCCGTAGCTCTGCGCGCGGTACCGAGCGTGGCGGTGGACAGCCAGGCCAGCTGCCGGGTGCGCTACCAGGGGCAGGTACTCGGACTGCCCGTCAGCCGTGCGCTGGATACGCTGCATTTTCTGAGCGGCGGCGCGGTGTGCTTCGCCCGAGGGCTCAACGATACGCCCAAGATTGCTGCGCTGCTGATGGTCGGCGGGGCGATCGCGCCGAACCTCGCGCTGCTGGCCGTCGGCCTGATGATGGCCGCCGGCGGCGTGCTCAGCGCGCGGCGGGTGGCCGAGACCATGTCCCACCGGATCTCGACCCTAAATCCTGGCCAGGGCCTGTCCGCAAACTTGATCACTGCACTGCTGGTCATCGGCGCGTCGAAGCTGGGCGTGCCAGTGTCAACCACACACGTATCTTGCGGGGCTCTGTTCGGGATCGGCGCCGCGACGCGCCAGGCGCACTGGTCGACGATCGGCCAGATCGCGCTGGCCTGGTTGATCACGCTGCCGCTGGCGGGCGTACTCGGCGCGCTGGCGATGGCGGCGCTGGGCTGAATATGGACCTGCAAACGGTTGTCCGCGTCATCATCGAACCCGCGCACCTGAGGCGCACCGGCTTGGTTGCGCTGATCGTTGGCAGCTGGCTGACGGCCTTCAATCTCGGCGATCTGCTGCTGCACGGCCCGTTGACCCTGGCGCTGACGGTCAAGATCCTGCTGAACTACCTCACGCCTTTCGTCGTCGCCAATCTCGGCCTGATTTCGCGGCGGCCGGAAGGCCCCTGATCCCCATGACAAGGAGAAGCCCATGACAAAACACGCCGTCGTCTCACGGGATGCCTGGTTGAGCGCCCGTCGCGAGTTGCTGGCCAGGGAGAAGGCCTTCACCCGGATGAGAGATGAGCTGAGTGCCGAGCGGCGCAAGCTGCCGTGGGTTGCGGTCGACAAGACGTATCGCTTCGAGGGGCCAGGCGGGACCGAAACCCTTGCGGATCTGTTCGCCGGCTGCCGCCAGTTGATCGTCTACCATTTCATGTACGGCCCGGACTGGGCCGAAGGCTGCCCGAGTTGTTCCTTCTGGGCGGACAACTTCAACGGCATCGATGTCCACCTCCGCCACCGCGACATCCGCCTTGTCGCCGTTTCGCGCACTCCCCTGGATCAACTGGATGCCTACCGCCGGCGCATGGGCTGGGACTTCCATTGGGTGTCCTCCCTGGGCAGCGATTTCAATCGTGACTTCCACGTCACCTTCACGGCTGAAGAGATCGAGAATGAGGAGGCCTTCTACAACTATCGCAAAGGCAGTTTCCCCAGCCAGGAGGCTCCCGGCATCAGCGTCTTCGCCAAGGATGACGCGGGTGCCATTTTCCATACCTACTCGTGCTTTGCGCGCGGTTTGGACATGCTCAACGGCGCCTATCACTACATGGATCTGACGCCGAAAGGTCGGGACGAAGAAGGTCTGACGTATACCATGGCCTGGCTACGCCGGCGCGATCGGTACGAGGACTGACTCCAGAGCGTTCAATCGTTCGCAACGATCTTGCGCCACGCCGCGTCGGCCTGGACCTTGAAGGCCGGGTAATCTCCGCTCAACCAGCGTTGCCGACCCTCACTGGCGTAGAAGAGGTAGAGCCTGTCGTCGATTCGCAGCCAGTGCGCCCCATCCGTCTTGACCAGTCCCTTGCCCAGACTCAGGGCATTGGCGCAGTGCCCATTGTAGGCCGGCTCGTAACGCGTGGGATCCGCCTCGAACGTGGCGGCATTCTCGCGGCTCGAAAAGCGCCATTTCGCCCCTTTCCAGCGGACGGTGAAGTCCTCATCCCCCGGCACGGCATGGGCTTCGCGCGCGAGCTGGTGATAGGCCACCGCATCCATGCCGCCGATGGCGACCCCGCCGAAGAAGCTCTTGCTGACCGGCTCGGCGGCCTGCACGAGGGTCGGGCACAGTGCCAGCAGGCCCAGCGTGATGATGTAGCGAAACGGCATGGCCGTCATTTCCCGCCCCCGCCGCTGCCGCCGGCACGGCCGAGCGCGTATCCGATAGCGATGAGCACGGCCACGATGACCAGCCAGAACAGCGCCATACCCCAGCCGTGACCGGCGCCCCAGGCGCCCATGTGCTCGTTCATCCAGTCCCAGTGATTCACGACAGTGTCTCCTCGGCATGTGCTCGCCAGGCCCAAGCTTGACCCCGCTCACGGTAAGGCGGCATGACCTGCGTCAATCGCGCCTGGACGCTACGGAGCCGGTCGGGTCCCGATCAAGGCTTTGCCGGCGTAGCGCACCAACTCGCCAGCCGGATTGAAGCCAGCTCTTACAACTCAGAATCCAGCTGCGCCATCCTTGTCCTGTCGCCTGGTGGCAGGCGACACACAGCAGGATGCGGCCTTCGAGGCCATCGGGCGTTTTCACGGCGTTCAGGGTGTGCTCCAGCCGGCGATCGAGAGCGGCCGTGCGTGCCACCAGCGCCGCCAGCGCCGGCCGGGAATCCAGTTCGGCCCGCAGCTCTGGCGAGCGGGGTTCGGCGACACAGTGCTGCCACAGCGCGAGATCGGAAAGCTCGCGTATGCGCTGAGAATGATCGCGATTCTGGTCTGGCATGCATACCACCGGTGTCCTGTTCTCAAGGACCGGTGGATTCGCCGCTTGCGTGCGACCGTCACTCGATGACCCCGATGCGCCGACCGTAATCCAGGTAGGGGTCAGGGTTCGGTTCGCCCGCCTGTTGGTGCCGCGCCCGCTGAGCCGCCTGTATCGCGGGACTGGTCACCACGCCCATCCCTTCGACCAGGCGGTTCATGAAGTTGAACAGGGCGCAGACGGACACCGCGTCGTGCAGCGCGCGTTCGGACCAGCCCGCGTCAAACACGGCCTCGCGATCGTCAGCGCGCAGGCTGCCCGGCGCGCGGGTGAGCTTCTCCACGTAGCGGAGTAACGGCCGCAGGGCCGGCTCCACGGCAGCGGTGTCCAGGTCGTCCAGCAGGCTTCGGACAAGGGCATCCGGTACGCCGAAGGCCTCGGCGATGATGGTGTGCGCGCCCAGGCAGAAGGCACAGGCGTTGAGGCCGGAGACGTAAGCGGCGATCAGTTCGCGCTGGGCCACGCTCAGCGGCGAGTCGCCGCGCAGCAGGATGTCGTGATAGCGCAGCAGCGGCTCGACCGCCTGCGGATACGCGCGAAACACATCGGCCAGATCGGGGCCATCGGGCAGGCGCGTCTCGCTCACGCTGCGGCTCCGGCCGAATCCAGCACGCGCAGAAACTCGGCCGGCTCGGGCCTGATGCGGTAGTTGTCGGTCAGGTCGGCGTACAGGATGCGGCCGCCGGCCGCGGTGATGAACACGGTCGGCATCGGCACGTCGCTGTCGTAGCCCAGGGCCTGCATGCCTGTGGGCAGGCCTTTTTCGGCAAAGATGTCCAGCGTGCGCGCGGCCTGGTTCTCGACATCGATCAGGAACCGCATCGGCACATCGAATTTCTTGGCCAGCGCGCGCGTGTGCGCCTCGGACTGCGGACTGATCAGGATCACCTGCGCGCCGCGTTGCTCCAGTTCGCGGTATTGCGCGGCTACCTCGCGGATCTGCGCCATGCAGAACGGGCACCAGTTGCCGCGGTAGAACATCCAGATCGTGGGCCGCTGGCTCAGGTCTCCGGAAGCGTGCTCGGTGCCCTCGGCATCGCGCAGCGTGAAGGCCGGCAGAATCTTGCCGGGGGCCAGAACCGCCGTGCTGCGCGCGGCGAAGCGGGAGAACCAGAAGTCATACAGCGCGGTGCCGCCGATACCGATGGCGGCCGCCAGCCACAGCGGCGCCCCGCCGCCCAGCACCGCCGCCAGCGCGGTGCCCACCGCCGCCACGCCGAGCACGCCCCACAGACGGTTGCCGGTGCGCGCGACGGGCCGCAGGAACAGGCGCATGAAAAACGCGCTGGGCGCCCCGCCGGCCAGCAGCGCGCCGGCCCAGGGACTGGCTAGGGTGCCGGCCTGCCACAGCTGCCAGGCTGCGACGCCGGTCAAGGCCATGGCGGCGGTAAGGAAACTGGACACATAGAGAGATTTGAGCAGATTCATGAGCAGGTTCCGGATTTCAGGCGGCCTGCCAGGCGTGACTGGCAAAAGCGGCATCGACTTCGGTGTGAAACAAGTGGTTGGAGAAATTGCTGAGGGTCTTCACCGCGATGGCCAGCACGATCTGCAGGATCCGCTGCTCGTCGTAACCGGCGGCCAGAAAGTCCTCGACATCGGCGCGACCGGGCAGGCCGCGGCTTTCGACCAGGACGCGGGTGAAGCGATTCAGCGCGGCCAGTCGCGGATCGGCAATGGCCTGATCGTCGCGGATCGCCTGGACCACGTCTGCCGGCGTGCCTGACATGTTCTCTGCGATCATGCTGTGGGCCGCCATGCAGTAATTGCAGCCGTGGAACCGGCTGATGGTCAGGAAGATCACTTCCTGTTCTGCCGGCGTGAATCCCGAGCGTTGGCGGATGTGGTCATAGCCCTGCCGGTAGGTGTCGAGCAGGCCCGGCGCGTTGGCCATGGCGGCGTACATGTTCGGAACGAAACCCAGCTGTGATTGAGTCCCCTCGAGAATCGCGTCGGCCGGGCTCGCGGCAGAGGCGGCCGTCTGCGGCGAGAGCGAGAGTTTGTATTCGGCTTGCATCAGTATCTCCTGTATAGGACCGATCGGTCCTCAAGTGGCAAAAATTTTTTCAGCCAAAGACTTTCCCACTCAGAAATCCATGGCCCGGTACTGGCCCCGGCGAACTTCAACCCGGACTGCGATCGGCGAGGTCTCTCTGGGCTTTTCCTCGGTTGCGAAATCAATCCAGAACTCGCACCAGAATGCATTTCGGGCAATCAGCACGCATTTCTTGGTTCGAACGGCCAACAGTTTGAGCGGACGATAGCTGCGCGCCCTGCCCAGGCTTTCGTGAACCTCGAACTGACCGCCTTGTTCCTCGACCAACTGCGTGATCATCTTCAGCGCCTGTTGGTCATTTGGCGGCGCAGGCTGACTGCAACCTGCCAGCAGAGCCGGCAGGGCCACCAGGAGCCCGGAAAGAAACCTGCGCCAGAACTTTTGTGTGTGCATAAGCAATCAAGGCCGAATCCGCCGTCCTATCCCAGCGACCTCAGCACGATCGCGACCGTGGCCTTCAACGAGCGGGCGTCAGCGCCCATCTTGACCATGGTGCGGAGCCCGCCGATGGCGGTCATCAGGTAGTCGGCCAGCGCTTCGGTATCGGCATCCGAGGCCAGCAGGCCGACCGAGCGGTCTTGTTCCAGCGCCAGCAGGAATAGGTCTCGAAAGCGCGCCAGGCTGTGCCTGATCCGCCCAGCCACGGCCGCATCGCTCTGGCCGAACTCGCTGGCGGTATTGAATATCAGACAGCCCTTGGCGGGAGGTGGCTCGCTGATGACCTGCGTCAGCATCATCTGGATAAAGGCCTGGCCGGACGGCGCGTGCGCGAGCAACTGGCGGAGCACCTGCTCCATCTGCGCGGTGTAGTGGACCAGACATCGGTCGAAGAGCTGCGCCTTGCCGCCGAACTGCTGGTACAGGCTGCTTTTCGACAGTCCGGTGGCCACAAGCAGGTCCTGCAGCGAACTGGCTTCATAGCCGCGCGCCCAGAAGGCGGCCGTGGCCGAACCCAGGGCTTGGTCGGGGTCG
>JBFIIN010000249.1:0-5678 GCA_041601225.1 Oceanococcus sp. | reverse complement strand
GCGGCGCGTTGTCGCCCTTTGGCGACATCACCACGCTGATGGTCTGGCAGGGTCGAATTCGTTGAGTTCTTCCGCCTGTTCCCGCCCTCTTTGGCAAATTTCATGGTGCCGGCGCTGTACATGCATTTCTTTATCCCCAACGATGCGCCTCAAGCCTCGGACGAGCCGGCCGACCTGAAAATGGGCGCCCTGCGGAACATCGCGTTGTTCGGGCTGACTATCGCCACCGCCGTCGGCTTTCACAGCTTCCTCAATCTACCGCCGGCCTTCGGCATGATGACCGGACTGGCCTATCTGCAATTCTTTGGTCACTACCTGCGGCAACACGAACTGCACCAGCTCAAATCCAGCGAGCAGAATCTCGGCGACATTTTGCCCTTCGATGTGTTTCGCAAGGTGGCCCAGGCCGGGTGGGACACCTTGTTCTTCTACGGCATCATCATGGCCGTCGGCGGCCTGGGCTTCCTTGGGTATCTGGAGCTGGCTTCGGGCTACTTTTACGGAGAATTGGGACCCACCACCGCCAACATTCTGATCGGCCTGCTCTCGGCCGTAGTCGATAACATCCCCGTCATGTTTGCGGTCCTGTCGATGAATCCCGACATGTCGCACGGCCAATGGCTGCTGGTCACCCTGACCGCGGGCGTCGGTGGCAGCTTGCTGGCGGCAGGATCAGCCGCGGGCGTCGCCCTGCTGGGGCAGGCCCGCGGCCACTACAATTTCCTGACTCATCTGAAGTGGTCGCCCTTCATCGCGCTGGGCCTGGCGGCCAGCATCGCGGTTCACTTCTGGGTCAATGGCGCGACCTTCGCCATCACCAACTGAGTGCCACGCAGCAGGCGCGCGCCGAACAGATAGATCGTCAAGCCCAGCAGGATCAACACCGTTCCGGCAATCGTAGACGCATTGATGCGCTCGCCCGCCAGCAGCGCGCCCAGCATCAGCGCGAAGGCCGGCGTAATCAGCGGCACCAGCGCCACCTTGGCCGCCGGCAGGCGCTGCAGGATATGAAAGTACAGTAAAAATCCGACCACCGATCCGGCCAGAGCCAGATAGCTCACCGCCAGCGCCGATTTCAGACTCACCGCCGTTGGAATCTGACCGTCCAGGAGATACCAGGCCAGGGCGAAAAAGGGCAGGCTGAACCAGAGCGAACCGGTGGTGTGCGCCAGCGGTGTCAAGCGCGCGCTGGTGCGCTTGACCAGCACCCCGCTCAGGGAGAACAGGGCTGTGGCCAGCAGGGCCGCGACCAGACCCGGCCACGATTCGCCACGCAGATGAAGTTCACCCTCGAACACCAGGCCCAGGCCCGCCAGGGACACCACCAGCGCGAACAACCGGCCCCGATTGAAGAACGCCTCGCCCAGAATCCAGCGCGCGAACAATCCAGACAGAATGGGCGCAAAGCCAAACACCACGGACACCAATCCGGAAGGAATGTATTGCATCGACCAGTAGACCGCGCTCATGGCGCCAACCACGCCCAGCAGCGCGGAACCATAACTTGCCAGCGCTGCGCGGTTCAGCGGCACCGTCTGCCGCCCGAGCACCAGCAACAGCGTGCAGACCACAGCCCCCAGGGCCATCCGCGAACCCAGCGCGGCGATGAAGCTCATCGTCTCGCCACTCCACTTGATGGCCAGCGGTGTGGTGCTCCAGATCATCACCACGCCCAAATACGCCATTGCCAACCGCATCACCTTCTCCTGCTGCCACTTCAGATACCCGCTCCGGCGGGCTGTTCCGAGGTTCCTGCGGCAAAAAAAAACCGCAGATCTTGCGAACCTGCGGTTTTTTTTTCAAACACCTGCGTGGCTTTAGGTCACACGCACGCAAACCGCCTGCCCGTCGCCTTTCCAGGCGCGGCATACAAGAATCTTGGCGGTCATAAACTCAAACATGGGCGCATTATACGCAGAACCTCGGATTCGCAAAGAGACCCAATCCGCTATCGTTCGTCGCTGGGCGCTCGGCGCCGCCTGATGCACTGGACCTTGCAATGATCTTGTTCGACCTCAGCCCACTTGTAGACACTTTTGGATCATTGTCGGTGGGTATCGCCATAACGGTAACGCTGGGTCTGTTTATTGGCGTCGCTTCCGCCGCCTTTGGCGTCGGTGGCGGTTTCTTGATCACGCCATTTTGTCACTCCATCCTGCATTTGCCGGCCGCCCTCGCCGTCGCGACCTCGATGGGTCAAATTCCTTTCATGGGCCTCTCCGGGGTGGCGCGCTACGCGCGCGCTCGCATCATCGACTTGCGGCTCGCCGCGCTGCTCCTCGTTACAGGGATACCCAGCGCGCAGATCGTGGCTCATTGGCTGGCCGGGCGCCCGGCCCGGTCCTGGCCAACTCTGTGGCTGGGTCAGAGCCTGCCCGATCTGATCATCCTGGGCACATTTACTCTCTGCATCGGCGGCCTGGGACTGTACAACCTGCGACGATCCTTCTCCGCGGACCCGGTTCCCCGTGCCGGCTCCCGCAGCAACCCCACCACCGGGCCTGCACTGCCGACCCTGCTGGTCGGCACCGTATTCGGCGGTTTGTCGGCGCTGCTGGGCATAGGCGGTGGTTTCTTCGCCGTACCCTATTTTGTCTACGTCTGCGGTCTGACGCCCGTGGCCGCCGTGGCGACCTCCTTGTTCGCAGTCCTGGTGACCAGTGTGGTCACCACCGCGCATTATCTGTGGTTGGGGCAGCTCTATTTCGGGATCAGCCTGCTCATCGCCTGCGGCAGTATCGTCGGTGCCCAGCTCGGCGCGCGTCTGGCGTTGGCGGCACGTCCGCACATCCTGCTCCGCTTTATAGGCGGCATGCAGATCACGGCCTGTGCGGTGTATCTCAGCGGGCGGCTGATCTAAGGGGTTTGCCGCTACGGGCAGGCCGGAAATTGGCGCGGCTGAGCCGCGCACCAGGACGCGCGTGCAAAAAAAAGCGGGCCCGCAGGCCCGCTTTCATTGCGCATGTCGCTTACTGACTGAGAAGATGAATCTCAACCCGCCGGTTCTGCGCGCGACCCCATTCGGTCTCATTCTCAGCCACCGGCCGACCCTCGCCATAACCCACCCCATTCAAATTGGCGCGCGGTATGCCCTGGCTGACCAGATAGCTGACCACCGACTCCGAGCGACCTTGCGACAACTTCAGGTTGTAGGCATCCGTGCCGATCGAATCGGTGTGACCTGCCACTTCGATCTGCACCTTGGGTTGGTCCTTCAGGGACGCAATAACCTTGTCGAGCAGGATGCGGGAATCCGGCAACAGGTCTGACCGATTGAACTCGAAGTGAATATCGTGCAGCACGATCTTCTGATCCATCTGCGGACAACCGGTCTGATCCACAGCCAGGCCCGGGAAGGTGTTCGGACAGAGATCCAGGGTGTTGTCGACGCCATCCTGGTCGCTGTCTCGCTCACAACCGTCGGCATCGACAGGCATGCCCGCCGGCGTGTTGGGACATTTGTCGCGGAAATCCGGCACACCATCCTGATCGGTATCGAAGGGACAACCGTTCACATCCACTTCGGCACCGAACGGGGTGTTGGGACACAGGTCGCGATCATCCGGTACGCCGTCGCCATCGGAATCACGCGGGCAGCCGTCCGCATCGACCGGCACGCCTTTGGGCGTGTCCGGACACTTGTCGTTGATATCGATGACACCGTCGCCATCGGAATCCAGCGGGCAACCGTGCTGATCAACCACCATGCCGGCCGGTGTGCCGGGACAGCGATCACGATAATCTGGGACGCCATCACCGTCGGAATCCAGAGCACAACCCAACTCATCGACCTGGGCACCGCGCGGCGTATTCGGACATTTGTCGCGACTATCGGGCACGCCGTCGCCATCGGTATCCGGTGGCGGGGGCGGCCACACGCCAAATTTGTACTTCACCCCAAATGTGGTCGCCCAGCTGTAAAACGTGTCGTCGCCAATTGCCCCCTGCTGGTCCACAAAATCATACTGGTAGCGTAGGTCGGCCAGCAGGCTCAGATTGGAGTTGATGCCGAAATCGACGCCGACACCACCCAGGACACTGAAGCCATCCTGCTCCTCGCCAAGAAATTCGATCGTGCGCAGCACCCCACCGGCCAGCCCGTACACGTCGACCTTGTCCACCCGCAAAAAATCATAAACGGCATGGACGCCTATGCCGTAACGCGTGTACTCGGTGGTCCCGTTGGCGCCAGTTACGGTCACGTCGAAGTCAGCGAACTGGAAGGAGCCCTCGACCGAAAAGTTGGGATACAGGCCCTTGCCCACCGACAGAAAAACAGCCGTCCCGCTGTCGTAATTTGAGCTATCGGTCACGCCCGCACCGGCCTGACCAGACACATACCAGCGATCATCAAACTCCTGCGCGAGTGCCGGCCCGGCCACTACGCTCAACGCCAGCCCCAAGGCGGTCAAGCTTCTCGTCCCCATGCTCATCAATCCCTTTATTTGATCCTGCGCAGCGATACCCTGTGCCATGCTCTACTCGGCGTCCGCCGCGAAACACGGCTCGGCGAGCGTGCCGTCCCCCAGCACGATGTCCTCATCCGTCAGCACTGCCGACTCAGAACAAAATTCCGGCACGATGTCGAATACCGCGATGCCGGTGAGATTGCCTTCTATTCCATCAAAACCCGGCACCGTGGCCGTGATGCAGGCCGAGCCCGAAGCGCCATCGGGGATCTCCGCATCTGGATTGGCCACGGCGATTCCCCGGGTGCCCGCCGCATTGGACACCAGCACCGGCGGTTCCCCGACGCCAAACGGCGGCAGGGGCTGACATTCGGGCGCCGGCGAGTCGAACGCGCTGGTCAGGTCGGAGCCGGTTTCCGAAACCCAGGTCGAGGCTTCAGTGATATCCGTGGCGCAGACCGAGCCATCGGGCAACTCGAAAGTGCCGAAGGCGAAAAGCTGAACCTGACGCCCAGAGACTCCGGCCGGAATGAAATCATTTGACACACAGGCCACACTGGGACTCGCGATGATGTCCGTCAATACCGCGGGCACGATCGTGACGGATTTCGATCCCGTCACCCCGCGGTAGGTGGCGGACAGCGTGAATGCTCCCGAGGCGGCCGCGGGATCGGCAATGACCACGCCATCGTTGTTAGGCACCGCCGCCACGCTGGCGCTGGAGGTGGTCCAAAAGATGGCGCTGGCCATCGTGACATCCTCCTCGACCAGATCCCCGGAAATCTCATCCAGTGACACGGCAACCGCGGTGTACGGCGCGGGGAACCCGGGGAATACGCTCCCGGGGCCCGTCACACGCACCTCGAGTATCGAGGCATCCAGAACATTTAACAGACTGCTGGCCTGCATGCCACGGTAACTGGCAAAGATTTGCGCCGAGCCGGGACTGCGCGCCGTGGCCAGACCGCTGTCGGCCAGCGGGTCATTGCCGACGGTGGCGACCAGCGGGTCTCCCGACGCCCATTGCGCGGACGCAGTGAGGCCGACCACACATTGCGGGTTACACGGGGGGCTGCTGCTACGGAAGGTACCCGCCGCCAGATATTGCTGGGTGGCGGCTGGCGCAACGGTCGTCGGGCCGGGCGGCACGATCGCAAGATTGCTGAGCGTGGCATCAATGACGCTGATCGTAACCGAGTCGCTGACCGTCTGCCCGGCGGACTGGGTCGCACAACTGATGGCCGTCTGGCCCGCGGCGAGCGCCTGGGC
>JBFIIN010000248.1:0-5695 GCA_041601225.1 Oceanococcus sp. | reverse complement strand
CGAGCTGCAGGAGGCGCGCGACGCCGCCCAGCGCCGTATAGGCAGTGCGCAGGAGCGCCGCGCCTATGCCGAACTGATCGCGGGGCTGCTGCCCAGAGCTCAAGCCAAGGGATGCGCCCTCCCGGTGCTGCGTGTCGCCCAGGCCCTGGCGGGGCGATCGAATTATGTGGCCTTGCTGCGTGAGACCCCGGCAGCCGTAAACGAACTGATCGAGCTATGTCGCCGCAGCCCCTGGCTGGCCACGGAGCTGCAGCGCTTTCCGGCCCTGCTTGGCGAACTGGTGGACCCCGAAAAGCTCTATGCGCCGGACGAACGCGAATTCCTGCGTGATCGCTTGCAGCACAATCTTGCCGCTCTGGATGATGACGACGACGAAGCTCGCCTTGACGTGCTACGGCGGACCCGGCATGCGGCGACCTTGCGCATAGCTGCCGCGGATCTGTCTTCTGCGCTTCCGATCATGCGCGTCAGCGACCGCCTTTCTGAACTGGCCGAAGAGATACTCCATGCCGGACTGGAAATGGCCACCGCCCAGTTGTTGCGGCGTTACCCGGATTACCCGGCGCGCCATTTCGCCATCATCGCCTACGGCAAGCTGGGCGGTCTGGAGCTGGGCTATACCTCGGATCTGGATCTGGTCTTCGTCTACCAGGCTGATCCTCGTCCGGATTTGCCGCTGGAGCCCGCGGTTTTTTATACGCGCCTGGCGCAAAAGCTCATCCATTGCCTGGCGACTCCGACGGGTGCCGGACGGGCTTACGAGGTGGATACCCGCCTGCGTCCCAGCGGAGCCTCAGGGTTGCTGGTCACGCCATTGCCGGCGCTGGCCCAGTATCAGGCTGAGAATGCCTGGACCTGGGAGCATCAGGCCCTGATCCGGGCGCGTCCAGTGGCCGGAGATCCGGAGCTTGCTGCGGGTTTCGTCGCGCTGCGGCAAAAAATTCTCAGTGCGCCGCGCGACCCCGAGAAATTGCTGCTGGATGTGCGGGACATGCGGGGCAAGATGCGCGCGGAGCTGGGGCCGGCGGCCGGCCAGTTCGACCCCAAGCAGTCGCCGGGGGGCATCACGGACATCGAGTTTTTCGTCCAGTATCGGGTCTTGCAATGCGCCGCCGCTCACCCGGAAATCCTGCGCTACACCGATGTCTGTCGGCTGCTCGAATCTCTGGCAGCGGCCGCCTTGATCTCGCGCGCGGATGCTGAATTTCTTGCCGAATCCTATCGCCGCCTGCGCCGTGCGGTACATCGCGCTTTTCTGTGTGGCGCCGATCCGGACCAGGACAAGGAACTGATGGAGCGGGCGGTCGCCACCGATCAGCGCCTCAAACTGCTCTGTGCCAGTGCTGCGGCGGGATGAACTGAGCGGTCAAGAGTTCCTCCTGATCGGGAAGTGTGCTGAAATTGCCGGCTTAACTTCCAGGCATGGACAAGGAGCCGAGCCGTGACCTCAATGGCCGATCGCGATGGATTCATCTGGTTTGACGGGCAAATGGTGCCCTGGCGCGAGGCCACCACCCATGTATTGACGCATACATTGCATTACGGCATGGGCGTGTTCGAGGGTGTCCGCGCCTACGAGACGCCGGACGGGCCGGCGATTTTCCGGCTGCAGGATCACACCGACCGTTTGTATCGGTCGGCCAAGATCCTGGAAATGGAAATCCCCTTCACGAAGGACGAAGTCAATGCGGCGCAACTTGCCGCAGTGCGCGACAACCGGCTCAGTTCGGCCTATATCCGGCCCATGGCATTTTACGGATCCGAAGGCATGGGTCTGCGCGCGGATAACTTGAAGGTGCACCTGATCGTGGCGGCCTGGAGCTGGGGGACCTATCTGGGTGCCGAAGCGCTGGAAAACGGTATCCGCGTGCGCACCTCGTCCTATACTCGCCATCACGTCAATAGCGCCATGTGCCGCGCCAAGGCCAACGGTCATTATTTCAATTCCATGCTGGCGCTGAACGAGGCTCTGCGCGATGGCTACGACGAGGCGATTCTGCTCGACGTGGAGGGCTACGTCGCCGAAGGCAGTGGCGAGAACATCTTCCTGATCCAGGACGGCGAATTGCACACCCCGGATCTGCGTTCGGCGCTGGACGGCATCACCCGCCGCACAATCATGACGCTGTGTGCGGATCTGAATCTCAAGGTCCATGAAAGACGGATTACCCGTGACGAGATGTACGTGGCCGACGAAGCCTTTTTTACCGGCACGGCCGCGGAAGTCACGCCGATTCGGGAAGTTGATGGGCGCGTGGTGGGCGCGGGTCGGCGCGGCCCAATTACCGGAAAACTGCAAAGCCTGTATTTCGAGTACGTCAGCGGCAAGCGGCCCGATCGCCCCGAGTGGTTGGCTCCGGTCTGAAGCAGCGCCGCACACAAGCCTGGATGCAAGACAGCTAGAGGAATGCCTGCCCGGCGGGAACAATCCTTAAGGCATCCGCGCAACTGGATGAGCTGGGTAGCGGTCGGGTTGATGTGGGCGATCTGCCAATTGCCCACCGGCGCCCTGCTGAGATTCGGCGAGGGGCTGGGCTGGCTCGGAGGCCGCTTGTTGGCCAAACGCCGGCACATTGTGAACGTCAATCTGCAGTTGGCATTTCCGCAGCTTTCAGCGACGCGACGCAACGAGCTGGTCGATGCCCATTTTCGCGCGTTCGGGCGCGGAATTTTCGAAACGGCGCTGGCCTGGTGGGGAGCGGAAAGGCGGCTCGAATCACGCTACGAAATCGAAGGGCTGGAGCACCTGAAGTCCGCGCTCAGCCAGGGCGGTGTCCTGATGTTGACCGGACATTTCACAGCGCTGGAACTGGGTGCGCGCTTCATCAGCAGGCACGTTTCGTTTCATGCCATGTACCGCCCCATGAATAACCCGGTCATCGACCGGGTGATCCGCAAGCGGCGGGAGGCGCGGTCGCGGCGGCCTGGCCTGACGCGTGATGAAGTGCGCGCCGTGATCAAGGCGCTGCGGGCCGGAGGGGCCGTGTGGTACGCGCCGGATCAGTCACTGGTGCAAGGCGGCGCCGAACCGGTGCCGTTCTTCGGGGTGCCGGCCTTGACCGTCACGGCCACCTCGCGCCTGGCGCGCATGGGGCGGGCGCAGGTCGTGCCGTTCTTCCCGCTGCGGCTTGCCAATGGGCGCTATCGCATCCGTATTCTGCCGCAGCTTGCGGATTTTCCGGGTCCTGACGAACTGGCCGATACCCTGCGCATCATGGCATTGATCGAGGATTGGGTGCGCGAAGCGCCTGAGCAATACTGGTGGATCCATCGCCGCTACAAACCGCGTTCCAGCGGCCTGCCCGATCCGTACGAGACGGCGGCCCGAAGCTCCGGGCCTTAATTGGCGATGGCGGTAACCAGCATGCCATCGACCTGCCGCAGGTCCTCGTCGGCCAATGCGCCGACCAGTTGCTTGAGGCGCAACAGGCTGAGCAGATAATTGTATCGCGCGCGCGACAGATCCCGCTGGGAGCGATACAACTCGCGCTGCGCATTAAGCACATCGACTGACGTCCGTGAGCCAACGCTGAATCCGGCCTGGACGGCTTCCAGGGCGGTTTCTGTGGATTTCACGGCCTGACGCAAGGCCCTGACCCGGGACACGCCGGTGGTCACGCCGTCATAACTGTCGCGCGCCTGGCGCAGGATAGATCGCCGGGTTTGTTCCAGCTGAGCATGGCTGCGATCCAGTTCGCTCCGGCTCTGTCGTACCTGCGAGCTGGTAGCCAATCCGCTGAACAGCGGGATATCCAGACGCAGCGCGATCGAAGTGGTGTCGAGCTCGCGACCGAACTGCAGATCCGTGTCGTCGCGAAAGGCGTAACTGGCATCCAGATTCAAAGTGGGCAGATGGCCGCCGATCCGCTCGCGCACCGTGGCTTCGGCAACGGCGCGGCTCAGTTCCGCGGCCTGCAGATCCAGGTTGTCTCGCAGGGCACGCTCGACCCAGGAATCCGGATTCGCCGGCTCCGGAGGTGTGGCGCCAACCGGAGTGCGCAAGGGAACCGGGGTCGCGAAGCCTTCACCGGTAATCTCGGTCATCGCCTCGCGCGCCGAGCGCAGCTGGCTGGCGGCTTCGATTTCTTCGGCAAGCGCCAGATCGTACCGTGCCTGTGCTTCCTGGACATCCGTAATGGCCGATAATCCGACTTCGAAGCGGTTGTTGGCTTGCTCCAGTTGCTGCTGAATTGCGCTCTTTTCCGCCTTGGCGAAACGCAAGCTGTCTTCGGCGGCCAGCCAGTCGAAGTAGGTGGACACCACACGAATCAGCAGATCCTGCTGCGCGGCGTGCAAATTCAACTCGGCGATGCCCACCCGCTCGTCGATTTGGCGCAGACTGGAGATGATGCTCCAGTCAAAGATGGGCTGGGTCAGTTGTAAATTCGCGCTGATGATATCGCCGCGAACGGTCACGCCCTCTTCGAGGGCGGGCGTGTTCGTTTCGCCCGTCTTCTGTTGCTGGCGAGCCAGGCTGGCCGAAAAGCCCAGTTGCGGCAATGCGCGTGCCCGCAATTGCGGACGAATTTCGATTGCGGCTTCGTAATTCGCGCGCGCAGCGGCAAATGCGGGATCAGACTGGATCGCCAGGGCGTAGATTTCTGCCAGCAAATTCGCCGACGCGGCGGCAGGGAGCAAGGCCAGGCAAGCAAGCAGGCGAGCACAAATTTTCATCGGGTTATCCCTGAGCAAAAGCCAATTCGTTACGGTTTAGCGAGCGATAATCTGCGGATACAACCGACCGCTATTGTGACGTGATGTTCCCATTTCGTCCGCGCAAGGTGTCTGCGTGCATGGCTGTCGCAGAACAGACGAGGCGGCAGTTTAACAAGGCGCTGTCCCCGGTGTATGGCGTGTGCCTAAATATTCCGCGGTTGACAAGGGGCAGGGCGATCACAAGAATACGCGCCTCGCTGGCCCCACTCGGTCGAGGACAGGAAGTCCGAGTAACGGGAACAGACGCGTAGCAGATGTAGCGTGGCGGTACGAAAGCGATACCCCGTGGAGGGGTACCCAAGCGGTCACAAATTTGTCGGGAACAAATTTGAACAGCGCGGTTTTTTGCGCTGGCCCCGTAAGGGGCGAGGACAGGAAGTCCGAGTAACGGGAACAGACGCGTAGCAGATGTAGCGTGGCGGTACGAAAGCGATACCCCGTGGAGGGGTACCCAAGCGGTCAACGGGAACAGACTGTAAATCTGTCGGCTCAGCCTTCGCAGGTTCGAATCCTGCCCCCTCCACCATTTTCCCCATGTCGAAACGCCAGCCCGACCGCGGCAATTCCTAAGAACTGTACGCCTGGGGCAGGATTTGAACCGTAAAGGTTCGACGAATTCGTCAGGAACGAATTCGAACGGCGCTTTAGCGCCGGCCCCGTAGGGGCGAGGGCAGGAAGCCCGAGTAATCGCCCCCTCCACCATTTTTCCCATGTCGAAACGCCAGCCCGAGTAATCGCCCCCTCAAGCATTTCATGGAATTCAAAACCTTCGCGCGCCCCGTCGGCATTCCGCCGAGCCACGCGCCTGGAGCGGGAGCCCGCCTTGAAATGCTTCGGCGTTCTTGATCGGAATGATCTTAAACTTGACAGCTTCGCCGCGTCCCTTATCATTCGCCGGCTTCGCGGGCGTAGTTCAATGGTAGAACCCCAGCCTTCCAAGCTGATGATGCCGGTTCGATCCCGGTCGCCCGCTCCAGTG
>JBFIIN010000247.1:0-5725 GCA_041601225.1 Oceanococcus sp. | reverse complement strand
GCGCTGCAGCGCACGGGCCAGATCAGCACCGTGGAGGACATGGTCGCGGAAGTTTTAACCGCCCAGAAAGTGATCGAGATTCTGCGCAGCGCGCGCTACATGGTGGGCTGCAACAGCTCCTGCCTGTTTCGCGTGGCCTACTATCTGCGCGAGAACTTGCCCAGCACCGTCAGTCTGTCGGAAAACAAGAAATTCAAGAAGTACTACCCCGTATAGAACGAACCGCATGCTCAATTCCCACCAAATGCAGCTCTAAACGTGCGCAATATCTTCCGTTCCGCAGCCCGCCGCCTGCGCCGTCACTTGGTGCGTCGGAAACTTTCGCGCATGGCCGGACCGGCCGTGCTCGATGCTCTGGCCACGGCACACCCTCAAGCAAGATTTGTTCAGGTCGGAGCCAACGACGGTGAAATGATGGATCCGGTCCGCAGCACAATAGTGCGCAGCCAGTGGACGGGACTGGTCATAGAACCCGTGCCACGGCTGTTCGCACAATTGCGCGCAAACTATGCCAGCGCCAGCGATCGGGTTACTCCGGTCAATGTCGCGGTGGCACAGAGCGCTGAACCTGCACAGTTCTTTCACCTGAGCGATGTCCCAGGGAAGCCGCTGCTGCCTGACTGGGCACAGGGACTGGGCACATTTCGAAAAGAAGTCATCGAAAAACACGCGGACCGAATACCCGATTTTGACAGTTATCTACAGAGCATCACGGTGCCGTGCATGACGCTGCAAGCCATCTGTGACGAGCACTCAGTTGAGCAGCTGGATCTGCTTGCGATCGACACTGAGGGATATGACTTTGAAATTATTCGCCAAATCGACTTCGCCCGTATGGCGCCACTGGTGATCATTTACGAGCACCACCACTTTGATACGCACACCCACCGTGCATGTATTCAACTGCTGCAGACCAACGGATACCTCATGTTTGAAGAAGGACTGGATACTTGGTGTCTGCGTGCCGAGGACCCTCGTGCGGCTAGGCTGGTAAAACATTGGCATGGCTGGGTCGCGCGTAGCAGTTTTGCGAAGGCCGTGGGCCAGGAGCAATCGGCATGATGAAACGACTGAGACGGCGGCTGGGGCGGGTCAGATCCAAACAGGACCCGAGCAAGCCACCCCGCGACGGTGATCTTAGTGATGTTGTGGAAGCGCTGGGCAGCTTGCTGCCGGCCGTCCGCCCGTACACGATGACCGGCGTTGCACGCATCGGGGCGCTCGTTGACAGCGTCCGCTACCTCGTTGATCGCGGCATCGAAGGCGCCTTCGTGGAGTGCGGGGTCTGGCGTGGCGGTTCCGTGCTGGCCATGATTCATACCCTGCAGGAGATGGGCGCAGCCCATCGCGATATCTACCTTTATGACACCTTTGAAGGTATGACCGAGCCCACCGAGCATGATATTTCGATGTTTGATGGCTCGGCCCTGGATGAGTGGAAAGCCGCCCAGCAGCAAGGCAAGCGAGCCTGGTCCGCGCTGTTTGCACCGGAAATGTTTGGCGAGTCGGACATCAAGAAGTTACTGCTGGCTACGGGCTATCCCGCCGACCGCCTGCATTTCGTACGCGGCCCGGTCGAGCAGACCATCCCGGACACGATTCCCGAATCGATAGCCCTGCTACGGCTGGATACGGACTGGTACGAATCAACCTTGCATGAGCTGCAACACCTCTACCCTAGGGTGAGCCAGGCGGGCGCATTGATCATCGACGACTATGGGCACTGGAAAGGTTGCCGACAGGCTGTCGACGAATACTTCGGGCAAACCGAGGTGGAGACCCCCCTGTTTACCCGCATCGATTACACCGGCCGCATCGCCATAAAATGCTGAATATTCAGTGGCCATCAGCCAAGGTCCTGGCCCCGCAAAAATGAACCCGTCCACGCCCGCCGCGAAGTTTCATACCCAACGCCCGAAAAATCTGATCCAGCTGAAATGGTGGCACCGGCTCGCCTACATTTCGCGCGTGCTGCCACGCACGCTGCGGCAGTTGCTCGGCGAACTGGAGCTACCGCCCCAGGCAAGACTGCTGGACTATGGCTGTGCCGACATGCCATATCGGGATGCTCTGCCCGATACGGTCGAGTATCTGGGCGCCGATATCGAGGGGAATCCCAGGGCCAGCATCACGCTGAACGCGGACGGCACAATCCCGGTGGCGGACGCCAGCATGGACGCCGTCATTTCAACCCAGGTCCTGGAGCATGTGGCCGATCCTGCGCTTTACGTCTCCGAATGCTTTCGCACCATGAAACCCGGCGGCAAGCTGCTGTTGTCCACACACGGAATCATGATTTATCACCGCGATCCGGTTGATTACTGGCGCTGGACGGCCGAAGGTCTGGAGCGCCAGCTTGTACTTGCCGGCTTCAAAGTGGAGCGCATCATTGGCGTGATGGGACTGGCCGCTACCGGCCTCCAGCTGTTTCAAGATGCGACCTTTATTCGCATTCCTCGGCCGATCCGCCCGCTTTACTTGCTCATCCTGCAGGGCATGATCGCTCTGGCGGACCGCCTGACAGCCGAACACAGCCGCTCATTGAATTCCCTGGTCTTTGTCGCGCTCGCCAGCAGACCGCAAGACCGGGCAGCCGCTACGCCCGATCAAAGCAACGCGCAATGACAGATAATCCGGTGAAAATAAAATCCAGCCTTGGCCGGCTGCTACGACGCGGCTTGCGCGCTCCGGCGCTGGCCGGAATACTGGCGAGAAATCTGCCCTATGCCGCGCTGGACGCCGCGTACCTGCAGCGCAGCTGGAGAAAACTGCGTAAGGTTGGCGAACGGCCAAGCCTGGAGCAAAATCTGCTGGCGCTGCTCATCCAGCACGGCGATGACTCACAGTCCCAGCTTGGCCAGGACCTGTTTGCGCTTGCCGCCAAATCCGATCTTGACGCGCCCGGTTTTTTTGTGGAATTCGGTGCCACGGACGGCAAAGCCCTATCCAACAGCCATTTGCTGGAGAAGAAATTCAGCTGGCAGGGGCTGCTGGCCGAACCCAACCCCATTTGGCATGCGGAGCTTGCGGCCAATCGAAATGCAACCATACGCCACGACTGCATCGGGCCACGCAGCGGAGAAGAGGTCGAATTCATCGCAACCGATCAACCCGAATTGGCGACGATTGCCAGCTTCTCGGATCACGACGACTATGGTGGCCTGCGGACCACGAGTCAGGGTCGCATCAAGCTGGTGACGGTGTCGCTACTGGATTTTCTGGAGCAGAACAATGCACCACAGCGCATCGACTATCTGAGCATCGATACCGAAGGTTCCGAATTCGACATACTCAAGGCCTTCGATTTCGCGCGTTACGACATACGCGCGCTGACGGTGGAGCACAATTTCACGCAGAACCGAAATCTGCTGTTTGAGTTGCTCAGCAAGAACGGATTTCGGCGCGTCCTGACTTCTATCAGCAGATGGGACGACTGGTATATCAAGCCGCGCTGACTGCTTTATACCAAAGGGTAATGCGCCGGATATTGCCCAACGGCAAGTTGGTATTCGGTCGCTAGCCTGCCGTTATCCGCAGCAAAATCTGCCGCTGCCATGATGTCCGCGAGGTTCCGCTCAAACTCCCGGCTGAACTGCTTGGCCCGGGATTTCGCATAACGCCGAGCCAGCCCAAACACCAGGCGCTCGCCGAGACGGTCGGCTGCGCCGCGCATGCGATTGCGATACATCTTCTCTGTTAGCCGATGATCGGCCAGACCGGTATTGCGCCGGCCGCCCAGACCCTGGTCGCCCGGGTCGAGCGTGAATTCTTCCGCGAATACCGCTTGCAGTTTCGTCACGACCCGTTGCGGGTCAGCGACCAGGTCCTCGTATAAGAAGACGTGGGTGCGTGCAAACAAAGGTGTGTAGAAATCCAGCAATTTGCTGTACTTGAAATGCTCGGTACTCATCAGACTCATCTGATCGATATAGCGCCGTTTGCTTTCCCAAGTTGCCGCGCAGGATTCGTAATCTTCATAGGGCATGCCACGCCCAGGTGTTGATATGAACGGCCGATCCATAGGCGCATCATACATGCCCATTTTCAAGTACTGGTTGTAGAGCGACTTGATGATCGCTTCCTGGCCGCGGATGAAGATCAAGATTTCGAGCTCAAGGTCAAGCTTCGCCAGGCGTTGCGCAATGCTGCCCCGATTGATGAAGTTCATGAAACTCAGACCACAAAAGTGCTCATCGGATAACAGCAGGTTCTTGCCGGGGTTCATCATGAATAATCGATCAATCTCTCTTTGCAATTCGGCCGGGTCATACAAGGCGTCATCGGCGTATTGCAGCTTGTTCAGGGCCTGATTGTCCTGGGTAAATGGGTGAGAAATAAATGCCGTGCGCTCGAGCTGCGGAAAGACCTTCTGTTGCAGAAAGCTCGAGGCCGTTTTGGGATAGCCCACATGCACGAATAGTTTTTTGCGGCTGGTCATTAGGTCGTCCATGGAATCGAAGCCGATCGCTGAACGGATTTCCGCACTGACGATTGGGCGCTATAGGACATTGTAAACTCACCCACTTTGAATCAGGTGGAGTCCCAGTTCATGATGCATATCGCCTTTGCGGCGGATGTGGCCTATGTCCCGCACGGTGCGGCCATGGTTCATTCGATCATCGAACACGCGGGCTCGCAGCAGGTCGCCGTCCACCTCATGCATGCGCCCGAGCTCGCGGCGAGCTGGATCGAGCAGCTCGACACCCTGATCAAAGGCTGGGGTGGGCAGCTACATACCCACGCTATCACCGACGACCGGGTTGCCGGGCTACCAGAAATGAGCCGCATCTCCCGCGTGATGTGGTTCCGCGTACTTCTACCCGAGCTGCTGCCCGAGGTGGAGCGCGTCCTGTATCTGGACTGCGACACCTTGGCGACCGACTCACTCGAGGCACTGTGGCAAACCGAGCTTGGCGATACCTATCTGGGCGCGGTAAGCAACGTCTTCGAGAAGGGCATGGAAGTGCGTGCCCAGGCCCTGGGCCTGGGCACGGCGACGGACTACTTCAACAGCGGCGTGCTGCTACTCAACTTGACCGCCTGGCGCAAGGACGACTGCACGGCGAAAATCATCGCGTTTGCGCGCGACAACGCCAGTTCATTGCTGTGGCCAGACCAAGATGCACTGAATTACGTTTTGGCAGGAAACCGCACGGCACTGCACCCGCGCTGGAATTGCCAAAACAGTTTTTTCTATTTTCCGCAGGCCCGCCAAGTATTTGGGTCAGCCGCTACAGACGCGGCCTGCCGATCTCCAGGAATCCTGCACTTCGAGGGTCCAGGTTTTGCCAAGCCCTGGCACTACTTGTGCAAGCATCCCTTACGTCAGGAATATTTTCGCCATCGCGCGGCGACGGCGTGGCCAAGGGTGGCCATCGAACAAGACAATTGGGTCAGCCGCATACTGAGGCTGGTCCCCCGTCGGCAACTGCCCGCGGCGCTGGCGACCAAAATTCGCTTGCAAAAATGGCTCAAAAGCTGGCAGAAACTGCGGAACTGATCCGCCGCTGAAGTCCGCGCACGCCGCCTAGCCTGAATCCGTCACGAGCCCGCGTCTCCGGCTCCGACATGGGCGCCAGCCTTTCTGCTGGTTATTTTTTGACCAGTTAGGCATGGTGAATGGCGGGTTTCACGGATTCGACGCGCACGCCCCCTTACCCCCATTGTTTGTCAGCGTGCCGGGGCAGCACTCATCGGGAGCTACCCGGACTCGATGGCGGCGACG
>JBFIIN010000246.1:0-5737 GCA_041601225.1 Oceanococcus sp. | reverse complement strand
GGCAGCGCGCTGCTGGCCGGGGCCCACTGGGCCACCCGCGATCGCATCGCCGAGAACGAACGCCTCAGCATGATCCGCCAGTTGCAGGAAATCCTGCCGGCCGGGAGCTACGACAACCGCCTGCTCGACGACACCCGCATGCTGGAGCTGCCGGCACGCATTTCACCCGCTGGCATCGACACGCTGTATATCGCCCGTCGACAGGGCCATGCGGTCGCCGCCATCCTGCCGGTCACCGCACCCAATGGCTACAACGGCGCCATCGATCTGCTGGTCGGCATCCGGCGCGATGGCCGCATTGCCGCGGTACGGGTCGTGCGCCACCGTGAACCCCCGGGGCTGGGCGACGGCATCGAGGCCTCGCGCGGCGACTGGATTCATCAGTTTGACGGTCGCTCGCTGGGCGCGCCGGAACGCTGGGCGGTGCGCAAGGATGGCGGCCCCTTCGACCAACTGACGGGGGCGACCATCACCCCGCGAGCGGTGGTCAAGGCGGTCCACGCCACCCTGCAATATTTCGCCGAACACCACAAGGACATCTTTGCCGATGGCTAACTACCGCGACATCACCATCAAGGGCCTGTGGACCAACAACCCCGGCCTGGTGCAACTGCTGGGCTTGTGTCCACTGCTGGCAGTCAGCACCTCGGTCGTCAACGGCCTGGGCCTGGGCCTGGCGACCATGGCCACCCTGATCGCATCGAACGCCCTGGTCTCCGCCATCCGCAACTGGGTGCGCCCGGAAATCCGTATCCCGGTCTTCGTCATGGTGATCGCGGCCTTTGTCACCGCCATTGAATTGCTAATGAACGCCTACGTGCACGGCCTTTATCGGGTGCTGGGCATCTTCATTCCACTGATCGTGACCAACTGCAGCATCATCGGCCGTGCCGAGGCTTTCGCCTCGAAGAACAGCGTGCCGGCGGCCGCTCTTGACGGTTTCGCCCAGGGCGCCGGCTTCGGGCTCTGCCTGATTCTGCTAGGCAGCCTGCGCGAAATACTTGGCCGCGGCACCTTCCTGGCGGATGCCCATTTGCTGTTCGGCGAAGGCGCCCGCGATATGGGCTTTGTGCTGATCCAGGATTACAGCGGATTCTTGCTCGCCATCCTGCCACCCGGTGCCTTTATCGGCCTGGGACTGCTGATCGCCTTGAAGAACGTGCTTGATGCGCGCCGCAAGAAAGCCGCGCCGGCACCCGCCGGCGCACCGGCAGTCGCCTGATCGGGATCTCGGAAGGCCGCGGTTCACTTGCGAAATCCGGGCCGCTCAGCGAGATTGCGGCGGCGCGCGCGCCAGAGCGGCAGCGACTCAATTCAATGCGCGAAACACCAGGGCCTTCAGGTACTCGGTCTCCGGTATCGCCGGATGCAGGGGATGGTCCGCCGACTGCCCGCCACGGGCGACCAGCTGGAGCTCGCGATTGCCGCGCCGCGCCGCCTTGTACACCGTGCGCTGCAGATCTTCCGCCGACAAATGGTGGGAACAGGAGGAGCTGATCAGGATTCCGCCCGGCGCCAGCAGGGTGGCGCCCAGCTCGTTAAGTTTGGCGTAATGCGCCTTGCCCGCCTGCAAATCCTTCTTGCGCTTCACCAGTGGTGGCGGATCCAGAAGCACCGCACCGAACTGGCGCCCCGCCGTCCTCAGCGCCTGCATGGCCGGCGCCGCATCGGCGGCCATCAGCTCCAGGTCCAGACCATTTGCGCGGGCGTTCTGTCCGGCAAGTTCCAGGGCCGGGGCTGAGCTGTCGATACAGGTTACCGGCCCGGAACCGGCCTTCCCCGCGCCCACGCCCCAGGCGCCGACGTAGCTGAATACATCCAGCACCGAGCACCCCCTGAGCAGCGGCATGAAACGCTGGCGGTTATCGCGCTGGTCGAAGTACCAGCCGGTTTTCTGCCCGGCTTTCAGGTCGACCGTGAAGCGACAGCCGGCTTCGTCGAGCTGGCAGTGCTCCGGCACATCACCGAAGACATCATCTGCAGCCGCCAGGTTTTCCAATCGCCGTCCCGACGAGCTGTTGCTGAACAAGATGCCCCGAAAATCGTGCAGCTCGCCCAGGGCTTGCAGCAGGGGTTCCTTCAAACGCTCGAGGCCGGCCGTATTGAGCTGAACAACCGCAACATCGCCATACAGATCCACGATCAGACCGGACACCCCGTCACCTTCGCTATTGAACAAGCGGCAGTAAGGCAGCACACCCAGCCGTTCTCGCCAGGCCCAGGCACGGCGCAGGCGAATCAGAAACCAGCGGGCATCCGGCTCCACCCGACCCCGGTCGATCAGACGCCCGCACAGCAACGTGTTTGGATTCACGGTCGCCGTACCCAGCACCTGCCGCCGCGCGTCGGTCACCACCGCCAGATCGCCCGGCTCAAAGCCCTTCAGGGGGGTTGCCGTAATATCGACTTCGTTGCTGTATATCCACAGATGCCCCGAACGCAAGCGGCGTTCTTCACGGGCCCTAAGCTGCAATGATTTCATGAGTTTCCCCGGCGCGGGAGCGCCAATTCGGCGCGACCTTAGCACGGCCAGCCGGGCCGTCCACGTCAGGCGCCACCCATTCAGGCCCGGCTGGCCGCGCCGCACAATTCTCGGGTTCCGGCGCGCCCGGAATTCGAACGCCGAGGCGTTGGAGGCACCCTGAACTGCCCAACGGCCCTTTTTCTTTGGACCCGGGATGAGCATAATCTTCGATCGCTTAGCCCACACTGGAACCTGATTCGCTATGAACCAGCCACTATCTGACACCGCACAAAGTGCGACCGCAGTTATTGGGTCAAAGACCCGCATGAAAGGCGATTTGTCCGCCGATGAAGACCTCCTGATAGAAGGCAACTTCACCGGTGCCGTCATACTCAAGGCCCATCGTCTGACCATCGGCGCAGCCGGCCACATATCCGGCCGCGCACTGGCCAAAACCGTAACGGTCAAGGGCGCTGTAGAGGGCGATCTGTTTGCAACCGAGCTGCTGGAAGTGCGCAAAGGCGCAAAAATCAAAGGCAATTTGTTTGCCGCCCGTATTTCTTTTGAAGACGGCGCGACACTGCGCGGATCGGTGGAGATGGACCCCGAGGCCGTACAGAAGGCCATGCGCGAGCAGTTCGGCAACAGCGCTGCGCTGGGCGAGGACCGGACCTCAAGCCCGATCAAGGAATCCCAGCCCGCCGCCGTCAGCAGCCCCCCCAGCGCCATGAACCCTTCGCTGAACGCACCCAAGCCCGCAGCCGCGGCCGCGGTAGCCAAAGCCAGCTGAGGATTTCAGCGCCGCTGATTCCGACGCTGCACTGATTCATGCGAGGACTTGCCGCCATAGCCCCCGAGCAGGCCTGCGAGACCGCTTTGCCCCTGCTTGGCGAATTATGGTCGAACAAGCCCTACAAGGGCCGCCTCATCGTGCTCGACCTGGCGGCGGCCTCACGCCGCCGGGTCGAAATGTTCTGTGCGCTGCGCTGCCGCGCCACAATGCTCGACTTCAATGAATGGATCGACGGGCCAGACACCGCCATCACCCCAGGCAATCAATACGGCACTCTCGACATCTCGATTCCCTGTGACCCGCAGCATCGCCCAAACGTTGTTCTGTGTTGGGATTTTCTGAATTACATCCAGCGCGAGCAGCTTCCGGCTCTGGCGGCCCAGATCTGCCGCGCGGGTGGCGAGGGCATGCTGTTTCACGCGGTCATTGCCTACACAGCAGACACCATGCCGGCCCGGCCCTGCCATTTCATGCCCTGCGGGAACGGCCTGGTCACTGTGGATTTGCCCACGCAGGAACCGGTACGTTCGCCACGCTACAGCCCGGCGGCACTGATGAAACTTCTGCCCGGCTTTGAGGTGCACAAAGCCCGCCTGCTGAAGAACGGCTATCAGGAATATTTGCTGCGCTGGACCGGGACAACCACGGCCAAACCGGTCATGGTCAGGGGCTTTGAGGCCCGGCCTCAGCCACCAGTCACGGCCTGACGGCAACGAGACAGCGCGGAATGCGCCCGGTCGGCCAGAGGACCCAGGCCGCGCCAGGATTTGATGCCCAGATTGACGCGGGAGACCGGAACTCGGATTCAGGGCGAAAAATCCGCCCAGGTCTCCAGCCGCAGCCGGCCCGTGTAGGGGCGGGAATAACGCAGGGCCCGGTCCAGGCTGGTAACGCCATTGCTCGCACCGTCCAGGCCGATGCCCACAGTGACCAGAATTCCGAGTGCGCGCCCGTCTTCGTGCAACACGCCACTGCCGCTGTCACCGAACAGGCTGGGGTTGTCCGTGCGCACCCGGTAGTTGAGACCGGAGTCGGTGGCCGCCAGGATTTCACCCTGTTTTTCCTGCAAAGTCTGCAACCCGGCGTGCAGGGGTGACTGACCGTAGCTGTAAACAAGATCGCCGCTGACCGCGGTGCCGCTGTACAGCGCGGTCGGGCCGCCAAAGGCGAGCGCTGCCGGATGGACGTTGTCGGCATCGCGCGGATCTATGCGCACCAGCGCGAAGTCATTAAGCCGGCATTGCGCGGATCCGGGCGTTTCGCCCGCCTGCTGCATGGCCACCCAACTGGAGTAATACAGGCGCCCGGTGTAGCGGGCGTTCTCAATGGTGATACCGTCTTCGCCAGGCTGCATGCTGGCCGCATTGCATGGATCGACGCCCGTGTTGCCATCAGCGCTGAAGCAATGGGCGGCGGCGCCGATCAGCAGGCCGCCATCGGGCGCGCGGTAGATGAAATTGGAAGTACAGCTTCCAAATGGCGAGCTGATTTCGACCCCGGGACGAATCTGCGAGGCATGGGGTTCGCCGTAGCCACCAGCTTTGACCTGCAAGCCGTCCGCGCCGTTCGGGACGGCGGTCCCGCCTGTGCCACCGCCACAGGCCGAAACCAGGACCGCCGCGGCGAGCGCGGTCGCCGTGGCAAATGGCGATCTGTCGCGGCTGCGGGAATTCGGAGCCGCCGCATCGGCGGGCCGACGCGACGCATCAAGCGTGTCCTGCAGCTGGTGGAGCCAGGCTCTGGCCGCGCCCGTCCAGAGTCCGTGAGGATCCGCACCGATGTGTAGCGCAACACCCCGCATCAGCTCAAGGCTTGAGTAAGGCGAGGAGACATGCAGCCAGCTACCCCAGCCGATCACGCCAATCCAGATTTCGCGATTGGCCTGCTCCACGACCACCGAACCCAGCGGCTGCGGCCCCTGAAATTTCTCTGCCATGTGTTGGGCGACCCGCTCGAAACGAAAACCCTCGTCGCGTAACTTAACAGACATCAAACCTCTCCCTATCAGCTGTTGCCGGTCGTGGCTCTGCGCTGGCCGTTGACCACCTGCGAATGAACTCCGTGAGCCAATGCTCCGCAAGCCCTGTGCCAACTGTGGAAGGCTCCGGAGTTGATGGAAAAAGCTCGTTGAAACAGGCTGTTATGGAGCGAGTCTCAGCCAGCCAGGAGCGCAGCGCGCGTAGCATCCGCGCGGGCGCGCGAATTGCGGCGCATTATGCAAACCGTCCTGCGACCGAACAGGTCCGGGCCTGCTCGCACTTTCTTTACCGTGGCTCTGCTATCCGGAGCTGTTGGGTACAACAACCCGGTTAATGGAGCAGCGTGATGACCCCAGAGCAGATTCGCCTGGTGCAGGATTCCTTCAAGCTCGTTGAGCCGATGGCCGGACAGGCCGCCGATCTCTTCTATGAGCGCCTATTCACGCTTGAACCCTCCGTGCGAGCGCTGTTCGTACGGGATCTGCGCAAACAGGGCGCGAT
>JBFIIN010000245.1:0-5753 GCA_041601225.1 Oceanococcus sp. | reverse complement strand
TTGAAGATGGTTTCGTCGCTGCGCTCATTGCAATGAGCGAGGGGTGTAAGCCCCATTACCCCCAGTTCTTCATATACTCAGGCCGGTCACGTATCTACCGGGGTAATCATGCTTTCCACGTCGAACGGCGCGCCGGCGACTTACTGGTGGGACCGCCTGCCTCCGGACTTCTACCGCCGGGCCGATGGCACCCAGCTGGACGACAGATATCCCGTACTGGTCCACGGCACGGCGGCGGTCGACCGCATCCTGCGGACGGCTCTGGGCTCGGTGATGGCGGCATCGATGGTGCCGGGCTTTGCGCGGAGCGGCGGCCTGCACGAGGACATCGACCGGCTGGAGTTTTACCGCGAATTCGCCGAAGCGGGTGACCCGCACAGGACCTTCGTGCAGCCACCCCGGGTTCTGATGCATGAGCACGCGCCGCGATTCGCCCACTATCGTCCGCGCGGAATTCCGGCCGTTGATCTGAGCTTCCGCAGCCCTTTCGTGCCGCTCAATCCCGCTATGCGCGCGGCGTATCTGAAGGATCAGAAGAATCGTATTGCCCACGCCCAGCATTGGCGGCACCCGGAAGGTCCGCGCAAGACTCTGGTCTTTGTGCATGGGGTGATTGAGGGCTGGTATGGGTTGAACAGCCTGTGGTTTGCCCTGAAATGGTTTTACAGACAGGGTTACGACATCCTGCAGTTCACCTTGCCGTTTCATGGCTATCGCACCGAGCGACGTCATGGTTTCAGCGGAATCGGCTTTTTTTCAGGGGGTTTCTCACACATCAACGAGGCCATGCTGCAGGGGGTTTGTGATCTCCGCGTGTTGCTGGACTACCTGTTCGCCCGCGGCGTACCCAGTGTCGGCGTGAGCGGCCTGAGTCTGGGCGGCTACCACGCGGCCATGTTGGCGACGGCGGATCCGCGGCTGGCGTTCTGCATCCCCAATTCGCCGGTTGTGACGCCGATTGACATGGCCATGGACTGGCAGCCGACCCGCGCCGTACTGCAAGCCATGATGAAATTCTACGGGGTCAGCCTGGCGCAGCTGCGCCGCGGTTCTGCCGTGCACTCGCCGTTGAGTTATCAGCCGCAACTGGATGGGGAGCGGGTGCTGGTAATCGGTGGCGCCGGAGACCGGCTGACCTCACCCCGGTTCGTGCGACTTTTTCACGAGCACTGGCCGGGTAGTCATTTGCACTGGTTTCCCGGCAATCACGTGATTCATCTGCATCAGCGGCATTATTTGAAGCGGATGAAGCGCTTCATGGACAGCCATACCTGAGACGCAGCGCTCAGGTGATGTCGTGACTTTCCAGTGCATAGCCGCGGTCACGATAATAGCGATAGCGTTCGCGCGCCGCGGAGCGAGTCGCTGGATCGCCACCGACGATTTCTACGCAGCGATCAAAGCTGCTGAAAAAATCCGGAACCCCCGGGTTGAGGTTGAGCAGGACTTGGCGAGGCGTCTGCGGAGGGTCGCCGGCGCCGACCAGTACCGGCGCTTCGTCGGCATTGTTGCCGGTGTAGCGCTCATGTGGCACAAAGCTCCCCTGAGCAAAGGTCCACAGCCGGTCATCCACGCTGTCGGGATCGGGGGTGGCCACGAACACCGGTTGGCCGCGCGAATAGATTTTCTCGACCAATCGGCAGGCGAACAGCAGGCGGTCGGCTTCCGGGTCTTGCAGGACATAGAAGCTGACTTTGGTCACGCGCTGCGGCCGGCCCGTTGCATCAGATAGTGGCTCAGCAGTGGGACCGGTCGCCCGGAGCTGAGCTTCTTGCTGGTCCAGGCCGGGCCGGCGATATCGATATGGGCCCAGTTGGCCTTGCGGGTAAAACGGTGCAGGAAGCAGGCCGCGGTGATTGCGCCGGCGCCGGCGCCGCCGACATTGCAGACATCCGCAACCGGAGTTTTGAGCTGTTGCTGATAGTCCTCCCACAGCGGTAATTGCCAGGCGCGATCGCCGGCTTCCTGGCCGGCTGCGAGCAAGGCCTGCGCCAGGCTGTCCTGGTTGCTGAACAATCCGCTGGCGTGCTCACCCAGCGCCACCACGCAGGCACCTGTGAGCGTGGCCATGTCGATAATGATTTCCGGGCTGAATTCCTTCTGCACGTAGGTCAGAGCGTCGCAGAGGATAAGCCGTCCCTCAGCGTCGGTGTTGACAACTTCGATGGTGATTCCGGCCATGCTGGTCACGACATCGCCCGGCTTGTTGGCATTGCCATCCGGCAAGTTCTCGCTGGAGGGAATGATTCCGACAATGTTCAGCGGCAAGTCCATTTCGGCCGCGGCCTGCAGTGCGCCAATCACCGCGGCGCCGCCGCACATGTCGAATTTCATTTCTTCCATTTTGGCGGCGGGCTTGAGGCTGATGCCCCCCGCGTCGAAAGTCAGACCTTTGCCGACCAAGGCAATCGGCGCGGCATTTTTCGGCCCCCGTTTGTACTCGAGCACGACCAACTTGGCCGGTTGGCGGCTGCCGCGGGACACGGACAGCAGGGCGCCCATGCCCAAAGCTTCCATGTCGGACTCTTCCAGGACTTTGCAGCGCAAACCCTTGTGGGCTTTGGCCAGGGCGCGCGCCTGCTCGGCGAAATGGGTTGGGGTGCAGATGTTGCCGGGGCGATTGCCCAGATCCTTGGCCGCGCTGACGCCGTGGGCAATCGCCAGGCCTTCCTGCAGGCCTTGTTCGCCTGCGGTCAAGTCGCCACGCTCAGCAACCTGGAAGTGCAAGCTCTTGAGCTTGGCGGGATCTGATTTCTTGCTCAGAGTTTCCTCAAACAGGTAGAACGCATCGGCGCTGGCCATGATGGCGTGACGAACCTTCCAGCTCAGGTTGCGGCCCTTGACCTCCAGTCGAGTCAGGAAGCTGTGCGCATCTTTGCCACCAGCGTCCTTGAGCGCACGCGCCGCGGTTGCGTGCGCCTTGCGAAAAGTCGCATCGTCGAATTCGCTGATTTTTCCGCACCCGATCAGCAGCACGCGATCCGCTGCCACGCCGGGCAAATCATGCAGCATCAGGGACTGGCCGGACTTGCCGTCCAGGTCTCCGCGTCGCAGCAGTTTGCTGATGGCCTGCCCCGATTCGTCGTCCAGCCGCTGCGCGTCGGCGCTGAGTTTGCGACGATCGAAAACGCCAACCACAACTGTGCCGGCCCGCTGTTTGGCGGGATGTCCGCATTTGACGAAATAGTCCATGATTCCCTCGAAGGAAGGCAGTCGCGGTGCTGAGACTCGCGCCTGCTGATTTGGGTATGCTGATTGGCCCTACACGGCAGCCAAGCTCGAAAGTGTACAAAATCCGGCGCCTCCCGGCAGCAATGGTGAACCGGCGGAATCAAGGAAATTCTCGGCAACCGTGCCCAAGACTGTGCGTAAACGACTGATAGAAAACTACTTGTTCGCCGAAGCCGGGCGCGCCTGGCTGGCGGTCACCGCGGTCCTGCTGGCCATCATGCTGAGCACCCGATTCGCGCGTTTTCTCGGCGAGGCGGCACGTGGTCATATTCCCCAGGATTTGCTGCTCAAGGTCGTGCTGTTATCCAGCCTGCAATACCTGACGATCTTGATACCGGTGTCCCTGATGCTCGGCGCGATGCTGGCCCTGGGGCGCATGTATCGCGACAGCGAAATCACGGCCATGCACGCTTGCGGTGTCGGTTTGACGCGACTGTACGGGCCATTTCTTCGCCTGAGCCTGTGGCTGGCGGTGCTCACCGGTTTGCTGAGCTTCTATCTCAGTCCACTGGCCGGGCGCACGGTGGATTTTCTGACCAAGCGGGCGGCGCAGGAACTCAAGTTTTCGTCGTTCGAGCCCGGCGTGTTCCGCAATCTGCCCGGTGATGCCGGCGTCCTGTATGTCGCCGAAGTGCGGGACAACGGGCGCGAGCTGCGCGATGTGTTCATCCGTCTGGCCGGGCGCGACACGGCGCCTCCGAGCGTGATCACCGCCAGGCGGGGGGTGCAGCGCGTCGATCCGGACAGCGGGGAGCGTTCGGTGGTGCTGCTTGACGGGCACCGGGTAGACGGTGTGCCGGGGCTGGCCGACTATCGTTTGGTCCAATTTGGACAGCACGGTGTGACCTTGCAGGCGCCGGCTTTTGTGCACCGCATCGGCAAGCAGGCGCTCAAACCGACCGCCGCCTTGTGGGGTTCGCCCGACCCGCGTGACATCGCAGAGTTGCAGTGGCGCTGGTCGTCACCGATTTCGGTGGTGTTGCTGGTCCTGCTCGCTGTGCCGCTGGCCCGTACCGATGCACGTGCCGGCCGTTTCAATCAGATCGGCCTGGGAATCTTGATCTATATCGTGTACTTCAATCTGCTGGGCGTCGCGCAAGCCTGGCTGGAGTCCGGGGCGCTCCCGCCCTGGATCGGGCTGTGGTGGGTGCATTTGATCATGGCCCTGTTTGCACTCCGGCTCTATGCCGTCCGTGGGGGCTATTTGCGGCGCATACTGCATCGACTCGCATGACAATTCTTGACGCGCACATCCGCCGGGCCCTGTTTGCCGTCAGCGTAGTGGTCGCGCTGGCATTGACTGGGATTTCCGGTTTCATCACCCTGGTTGAGGAGCTTGACGATCTGGGGGAGGGCAGCTACGGCTTGCTGCAGGTGATTTTCGTGACCGCCCTGGCCTTGCCCGAGGTGACCTACGAACTGTTCCCGCTGATTGTCCTGCTCGGCACCGTAATGGGCCTGGGCGGCTTGGCCGCGGGAGGCGAGCTTGTGGTGATGCAGGCGGCCGGTATCTCGGTGGTCCGGATTGCCTGGTCGGCGATGAAGGGGGGGCTGGTGCTGGGCATCGTGTGCCTGCTGCTGGGCGATCTGATGGTGCCGCAAACCCGCACCTGGGCCGACGAGATCAAGCGTTCCGCGAAATTCGGCGGCGCCGAAGCGTCGACCCGCGGCGTCTGGCTGCGGGAGGCTGACAATTTCATCCGGATTGGCAGCCTGCCCCGCGAAGATCGGGCGGAGTTGATTGAGACTTACCGGCTCGACCCGGCCAGCGGTCGCATGATGGAATCCACAGCGATGCGGGCTGCGGTTTTCCAGGGCGGCTCCTGGCGGGGCACGGATGTGCGCATGTCGCGCATAACGCCCGAACGGGTCACTGTGGAGGTCCAGCGGCAAGCACCCTGGAACATCGGCCTGGAGCCGGATCTGCTGCGCCTGTTCGTGCTGCGTGCCGACAGTTTATCGCTGAGTGGTCTGCATGAATACATCAGCTATCTGGATGCCAACGATCTGGATGCCAGCGGACCGCGTTACGCCTTTTGGCGCAAGCTCTCTATCCCGGTGACCGTCTTGATCATGACCTTGCTGGCCGTGCCCTTTGTGCTGGGGCCGTTGCGGGATTCTGGGGCTGGTCAGCGGCTGTTTCTCGGAGTCATGGTCGGCATCGGCTTTTATGTCGCCAATGAGGTCACCGCCAGCCTCGGGCAGGTATACGGGCTGGCGGCGCCGGTCGCGGCTTTTCTCCCCACCGTGGTATTGGCCGGCATCGCCTTCTGGCGGCTGCAGACCGCATCGGCTGGGCGAACTTGATATGTTGAAAACACATGGCGCTCTGGCTGTCCTGCTGTGTGCTGCTGGGCTGGCCGCCTGCGGCGGTGGCCGTGAATCCCGTATCGGTCGGGCCGCGCAAAGCTCTTCGCTGTGCCAGGCGGGGCCGCCGATTGAATTTTCATACAGCGTCGGAGTGGAGCGTGCGCAGGCCAGGAGCTATCAACTGGTGGCTTTCGAGATGCCGGCAGGAGCAC
>JBFIIN010000244.1:0-5757 GCA_041601225.1 Oceanococcus sp. | reverse complement strand
GTAGAATCCGCGGCGCCATGCCTGCCAAGAAAAGCCCTTCAACTCGCCGCCGCTGGTTGCTCAGCAGTTTGCTGTTGGTTGCGTGCCTGGGCGCGGCGGCGTTCGCTGTCTATGTGCTGGTGCTGGATCAGGAGATTCGCAAGCGCTTTTCCGGCGCGCGCTGGGCCCTGCCGGCCCAGATCTACGCCAGCCCCCTGGAGCTTTATCCCGGTCTGGCGCTTGAAGCCGCGACCCTGGAAGCCGAACTGCGGCGGCTGGGCTATCGCTCGGGAACGCCGAACAAGCCCGGCAAATACCGGCGCAAACCAAATGAGCTGGAACTCCATACCCGCAGTTTCGCTTTCTGGGATGGCCCCCAGGCAGGCCAGGCCTATCGCATCACGCTGGACGGCGGGCGCATAGTGAATCTGCAGCGCAGCGAAGACCAACGCGCATCGTCCTTGCTGCGCCTGGACCCCTTGCTGATCGGCAGCATCTTTCCGGCCCATGGTGAAGATCGGGTCTTGCTCAAGCTGGAGGACACGCCGGCGCAGCTGGTCCAGGGTCTGGTGGAGATTGAGGATCAGCGCTTTTACCAGCACTTTGGGCTGGACCCGCGCGCCATCCTGCGCGCGGCCCTGGCGAATATGCGTTCGGGCGCTGTGGTGCAGGGCGGTAGCACCCTGACGCAGCAGTTGGTCAAGAATTTTTTCCTGAACAATCAGCGCACCCTGTCCCGCAAGCTGACCGAAGCGGTCTACGCGCTGCTGATCGAATTGCACTATGGCAAGGGCGAGATTCTTGAAGCCTATTTGAACGAGGTGTACCTGGGCCAGGACGGCGGCCGCTCGGTCCATGGTTTCGGCCTGGCCAGTCAGTTCTACTTCCGCAAGCCCCTGCCCGAACTGGAAGTCCAGGAACTGGCCCTGCTGGTGGCGCTGGTCAAGGGACCCTCTTATTACGACCCGCGACGCCACCCGCAGCGCGCCCGCGAGCGCCGCGATCTGGTACTCAGCCAGTGGCTGCAGGCGGGAATCATCGATGCGGCGACCGATAGCCGGGCAAGGCTGCAAAATCTCGGCGTAACCCAAGCGCGCGGCACCGACCAGGCGCGCTTTCCAGCCTTCGTGGACCTGGTGCGCCGCGAGTTGAGCCACGCCTACGACAAGCGCGATCTCACCCATGAAGGCTTGCGCATATTTACCACTTTAAATCCGCGGATACAGGCACTTACCGAAACCAGTGTGACGCAAGGCTTAGAGCGTTTGCAGCGCGATCGCAAACTCGATGAGCTGGAAGGCGCGGCAGTGGTGACCTCGGTCGTCGACGGTTCGGTGTTGGCCCTGGTCGGCGGACGTGATCCACGCTATGCCGGTTTTAATCGGGCCCTGGATGCCCAACGTCCCATTGGCTCTTTGGCCAAGCCTGCGGTTTACCTGGCTGCTTTGGAGCAGCCCAGGCGGTTTCAGCTCATCACCCCGATTCCCGATACGGCTGTGGAAATCGAACAACGCGACGGCTCGGTGTGGCGACCGCAGAACTACGACAAGACCGAAAATGGTCCCGTGCCGCTCTATCGGGCTTTGGTCAAGAGTTTCAATCTGGCGACTATAAACTTGGCCTTGGATGTGGGGCTGGACCGCGTCGCTGATGTATTGGACCGACTGGGCGGACAGCGACGCGTGGCCCAAGTGCCTTCGCTGGCGCTGGGCGCCTTTGAAATGTCGCCGCTGGAAGTTGCCGACAGCTACGGCACCTTGGCCGCAGCGGGTTTCCGCACGCCGATCAGTGCCATTCGTGAGGTTATCACCCGCGAAAATGTGCCACTACGTCGATTTCCTTTTCAGCTGGGCGAGGCGGTTGATTCTAGCGCGGTGTTTTTGTTGGACTGGGCCCTGCAACAAGTGATGCAGCAAGGCACGGGTCGCGGCGCATATAGGTACTTGGACTCTGCCATACGCGTGGCCGGGAAAACGGGTACGACCGACGAACTGCGGGATAGCTGGTTTGCTGGCTATGGGGCGGATTTGCTGAGCGTGGTGTGGGTCGGACGGGATGATAATGCGCCTGCGGGATTAACCGGCGCAGCGGGCGCCTTGCCGATCTGGAGCCAAATTATGAGCGATGCTGGCGTGCAATCGCTCAATGGATCAGCGCCCGAGGGCGTGGAATGGATGCGTGTGGATCTGGCCAGCCATCTCCCGGCACCGGAAGGATGCCGTACCATTGTGCGTATCCCTTTCACTGAAGGGTCGGTACCGGATGAACGCGCGCCTTGCGCCCGCCGGCGCGGCCCGCTGGATTTCTTCAAAGACCTATGGCGTTAGTTCTCCGAATTGTCTGCGTGTTTGCCGTTTTGGGCTTGGGAGCCTGTGCGACCTTTGAACCTCAGCCACCGATTTGGCCTTATCCCGAGCCGCCAGACGGAGTTGGGGCCGAGGAAATGCCGAGTTCCTGGCCCGATGAGGGTTCCAGCGGTCAGATGGAAGGCAAACAGGCCGAACCCAGCAGCGGCAATGCCGCCGTGTCGTCCTTGGTCGCCCAAGCGCAGTCCGAGGCTGCGGCTGGGGATTTGGAACGGGCCGCGGCCACTTTGGAACGCGCTTTGCGCGTCGCACCGCAGGATCCCATTCCTTGGTACGAATTGGCTCGGGTGCGTTTTGAGCAGGGCAATTTGATCCAGGCCGAGAATCTCGCGCGCCGCAGTTTGTCTTTTGCCGGCCAATCCCCCGGCTTGCAAATTCATGCCTGGGAGCTTATTGCGGACATCAAAGCCCTACAAGGTGATACAGCAGCGGAAGCAAAGGCGCGCGAACGCGCTCGCCAGGCCCGCGGCTAAGGCCGCGGCAGCGCAAAGCGATGGAACTGACGCTGGATGAGGTGCTGGGCCCCGATGGCAGTTTGGCGCGCGCCGTGCCGGGCTTTGCGCCCCGGGCTGGCCAGATCGACATGGCGCATCGGGTGCTGGAAACGATACAGGAGGGCGGTTTCCTGGTCGTTGAAGCCGGCACGGGCATCGGCAAGACTTTTGCCTATCTGGCGCCAGCGCTGATCTCAGGCGTGCGCACGGTGGTCTCCACCGGCACGCGCAATCTGCAGGATCAGCTTTATCACGATGATATTCCGCGCATCACAAAGGCCTGTGGCCGGGCGGCCCGGGTGGAACAACTCAAGGGGCGCAGCAATTATCTGTGCCATTACCGGCTGGAGCGCACGCCGGGCCAAAACCAGAACGATGCCCGGCGCCTGAAGGCGCTGCGGATGTGGGCGGCCGAAACGGAAACCGGCGATCTGGCCGAATTTCGTGATTTGCCGGATCGCGACGTGCTGCGGCCGCGGGTGACCTCGACCCTGGATAACTGCCTGAACGCCAAATGCCCGGATTTTGAACGCTGCTTTGTGGTGAAGGCCCGGCGGCGCGCACAGGATGCCGACATCGTCATCGTGAATCACCACTTGCTGTGTGCCGATCTGGCGCTGAAAGATGAGGGCTTTGGCGAAATTTTGCCCCAGGCCGACGTGCTGATCATCGATGAAGCCCATCAGTTGCCTGGCGTGCTGAGCCAGTTTTTCGGCTTCGGCATATCCGCCCGGCAGTTGCGTGATCTGCTCAATGACGCGGGCGAAGCGCTGGCGGAATTTGGCGATATGCCCAGCTTGCAGGATGCCCTGGGCGCGCTGGCCGAATCGCTGCAGCTGCTGGACCGCAATCTTCCGGGCGAGGGCGCGCGGCAGGAGCGTGCGGAACTTCTCGATGACGCGCGCGCTGCTGATGACCTGGACGACTTGCATGAGCGTTTGGCCAGGCTCAGCAAGGAACTGGAGGAAGTCGCCGGGCGGGGGCCGGCACTGGCCCAGGGCTGGCGCCGTGCCGCGCAAGCCCAGGTACGGCTCAGGCGCTGGCTGAGTGACGAGCCCAACGCCGAAGACACAACCCTGGTGCGCTGGGCGGATCGCTCGCGCGCCGGTTTTGCCCTGCATGCGGTCCCGCTGGACATTGCGCCGACCATGCAGCGCATCAAGCAGCAGCTCACCGCGGCCTGGGTCCTGACCTCCGCGACCCTGACCGTAGGCCGGGATTTTGGCCACTTTTGCCAGGAGATGGGGCTGGAGGACGCCACGACCGAGGAGTTTCCCAGTCCCTTTGACTACGCGAACAACGCGCTGCTCTACCACCCGCGGGACATGCCGGATCCCAACTCACCGGGTTTCCCGGCCCGTCTGCTGGATGAAACCCTGGCCTTGATCGCGGCCTCCAGGGGAGGTGCCTTTGTCCTGTGCACCAGCCTGCGGGCGGTGGATCGGCTGGGCGATCAGCTCAAACGGAGCCTGGATTTGACGGTCCTGGTGCAGGGCGAACGCAGTCGCAATCACCTGCTCCGGGAGTTTCGCGAGGATGGCAATGCCGTGCTGGTCGCCACCAGCAGTTTCTGGGAAGGCGTGGACGTGCGCGGCTCGGCCTTGCGCCTGGTGATCATCGATCGTCTTCCTTTTGCCAGTCCGGATGACCCGGTTCTGCGGGCGCGTGAGGACGTGTTGCGCGCGGCGGGACAAAGCGTGTTTCAACGCTATCAATTGCCCCGGGCGGTCTTGGCACTGAAGCAGGGCGTGGGGCGTCTGATCCGCGATGTCGATGACCGCGGCGTGGTCATGCTGGCCGATTCGCGGATCCGTTCACGCTCCTATGGCAAGGTTTTCATCAACAGCTTGCCGCCGATGGCGCGCACCCAGGATCGGGACCAGGTCTGCGCATTTCTCAAAAGCGTTCGCTCCGCATGAAAGTCCTGGCATTCGATTCGGCCGATGGACAGTGCTCGGTCGCGCTCTATCAGGATGGCGAGATTCTGGGTCTGGAGCAGGCCGACGCACGCAACGGCCTGGAGTTGATGCCGCAGGCCGCGGCCAGTCTGCTGGCCCAGGCCGGACTCGCCCTTGGCCAGCTGGACCGTCTGGCGGTGGGGCGCGGTCCGGGTGGATTTACCGGGGTGCGTGTGGCGGTGGGCTTTGTGCAGGGGCTGGCCCTCGCAGCGGAGATTCCCGTGGCTGCGATATCATCCCTGGCGGCGCTGGCCGTCCCGGCCCTGGATTCGAGTTCCGCAAGGTCGGTGCTCAGCGCTCTGGATGCGCGCAATGGTGAACTCTATGTCGGTGAATTCAAGCGCGATGCTACCGGGCTGCCGGTGGCGGTTGGCGCCGAGCAGTTGCTCGCTGTCAACGCCGCACCCGCGGCCTTCCTTCCAGTCGCTGGTCGTGCCGGTGCCGGCCGGGGTTTTGGTGCCTGTCCGGAACTGGCTGCACAGTGGGCACTGCGACCGGTATTTCCGGAGTTTCGGCCTCGCGCAGATGCGGTGGCGAGACTTGGAGCGGCGGCGGATCAGTCGCTGGTGGCCGCGGTTGATCTGGAGCCCCGCTATCTTCGCAACCAAGTCGCCAAACCTAAGAGCCGGCGAGGCTAGCAGTCTGTCTGACTTGCCCGATCGTCGCGAGATTTTCGCTGCCTGAGGCGATTGCTGGGCGATTCTGAGGAAACTAGTCGAACTATTTGGCGAGGAAGCGCGTAGCAAGCGACCGCGGAGCGGAAATTGCAGTAGATCATGGTAAGTCGGACAGACTGCTAGGCGGCCCGCTGCACCAGGATACGACAGGCGGGCTAACCCGCATCCGTCACCAACAAGAAGGCGGAGTCGCCTTAATCCCTTACAATTCAATTGTCTAAGCCGAATTGAGGGGGCGCTCCGCCGTGACAGAATGTTACCAAGGTCGGCTGCGGTTTGGGCG
>JBFIIN010000243.1:0-5762 GCA_041601225.1 Oceanococcus sp. | reverse complement strand
GTCAGGAACAGGATCACCCCTGGCACCACCATGGCCAGCCGCCAGCCCATGGATTCGGACACGCCAAACAACAGGATGCCCGCGAAGATCAAGGGCATGAGCATCTGGGTGATGCCGCCGCCGAGGTTGCCCCAACCGGCCGTCGTGGCATTGGCCGTGCCCACCACATTGGGCGCGAACATCATGGAGGTGTGGTACTGGGTGATCACAAAGGATGCCCCGATCGCGCCGATCGCCAGGCGAAACAGCAGGAAGGACTCGTAGCTGTCCGCCAGTCCGATGGACATGACCGGCAAGGAGCCGAAGATCAGCAGCGTGGTGTAGACCTTGCGCGCACCAAACTTGTCGCACAGCGGCCCGATGATCAATCGCACCAGTACGGTGATGGCCACCGAGGCGATGATGGTGTTGCCGATCTGGGCTTTGGTCAGCAGCAGGTCTTCGCGCACCACGGCCATCAACGGCGCGATGCCGAACCAGCCAAAGAAACACAGGAAAAACGAGAACCAGGTCATGTGAAAGGCGCGCATTGGCGCCGATTTGAAATCCGCAAGACGGATACGAGTAGCCTTGTTGGCAACGTCCATTTCATACTCCAGACAGTGATCGACGATGTCGGGCCTAGCGCCCATTCCCCATCGACGCACTCGTACCGTAGCCGGCCTGGTCCACGTCGCAACAAAGCTATAGCAAGCGCGATGCCAACTTTTTAACCCTCTGTTTTATATGGATTTTTATCGAACCGCCTCAATCCTGATATGCCCTGCCGCACCGCCTTGGTGCTGCAATGCACCATGATCAGCCAGCCAGGGCCAGATCATGGATATCAGGTCGGAAGGCCCGTTCGGCACTGCCCATGTCGGCCGGGCCGGCGCCGAGCTGCCCAGCCTTGTGCATCTGCTCCAGCAGCCAGCGCGCATGCGCCGGGTCGGGCCGGCTGAGCCGCGGATCCGCGAAGCGCAGAAAATCACCGTGTCGGCCCGCGTTGACCACGGGCCGCATGGCGACCTCACCGTTCAAGGCCGGGAGAATATCGGCGGCTGGCAAATCCAGATAAGGCGCGAGCAGCTCGGCTGCGGTCCGGCGGTTCACCGGCTGGTTCAGCCACTGCAAGGCCCGCCGCAGCGCCCGCAACACCGCGAGATGGCTGGGGTGCTCCAGCCATTCCTCGCGCACCGCCAGAACCTTTTCCGTGCCCGGCAGCCCCAGGGCCGAACTGCACATCACGATCTCTCCAGCACCTTCGGCGACCGCCAGCGAGCCCCAGGGCTCGCCAGCACAGAAGCCGTCGATGGAGCCGGTCTGCAGGGCCGCAGCAACCCTGGGTGGCGGCACCACCACCAGGCGCATGTCCTCATCCGGATCCAGTCCGCCACTGCGCAGCCAGTGGCGCAATTCGTACTCGTGTTTTGACACCGGGAACACCGAGGCCAAAACCAGGGGACGCCCGCGTGCGGCCCAGGCCTTGGCCAGGCGGGTCAGGCCGCGCGGGCTGGGGTCGTGATCCTCAAGCTCGGCGGCCAGCTCGGGCGCCAGGGTAATGACATTGCCATGATGATTGAGCGTCAGCGCCGTGGCGAGTTTCGCGTTGGGCCCGAACAAGCCCGCCTGTCCGGCGATGGGAATTCCCGCCAGACAGTGACTGGCGTGCAGCTCGCCCATCATCAGGCCGTCGCGGACTTCGGCCCAGGACGGCAATGCCAGCAGCTCCACGGCCAGCCCTTCATCGACGAAATAATCAAGGCACTGGGCGACAATCAGGGGCGCCGCATCACACAGGCGGATATACCCCAGGCGAATTCTATCCATGTGATTCACGAGCTTCCTGGATGAGTTTTTGAGCCGCGCCGGCCACGCTGAGCCGACCATCCATGGCGGATTTCTTGAGCCGTTCATAGGCGTCGGCCTCGCTCAGCCCGAGCTGCTCCATCAGCATGCACTTGGCCCGGTCGATGAGCTTGCGTTCGCTAAGCGCCTGCTGCGCGCGCCCGAGTTCACGCTTCAGGGCCTGGGTATGCTGGAATTGAGCAACCGACACGTTGATTAAGGAACGCAGGGCTTCGGCAGACAGGTGGGTTCCCGCGTAGGCGCTGATCCCTGCCCGCACCGCCTGCGCCGCGAGATCGGCATCCGCCGCGCTATGCAGGACGATCATCGGCTGCGGGTGCCGGCGATTCACCAGCGCCAAATGTTCCAGCACATCCCGGCTTGGCGAATCGGTACTGAGCAGTACCACATCCGGCTGCCGCAGTTTCAGCAGCGCGTACAGATCCTCCGCCTCGCCGCAGACAAATACCTCATACCCGGCCTCGAGCAGACTGGCTTTGAGCCTGGGCGTGCCGGCGACGAGCAGGACGCGAATTGAATGAGGACTGACCATGCGCCCCGGATGCAGCACGAATCATGCCGATTCGTACGGCTGGGCACCGCATTGCTGGCGCGCAGCTGCACTTTCATGGTTCGCCACCGCCCGACAGGAGCAGCCTCGCAAAGCGGATGCGTTTTCTAGCCCGGCTCCATCGCATAAAACAGGCAATCGCTGCGCGCCACCGCCGAGTTGGTGGTCATCATCACCGGAATCATGGTGCGCCGCGTCTTGAGCAGCCCGCGTTCCACCTGAAACAGGTCGGTGGAAATATCCCGGTGTTCGCTGCGGTAGGCGGCGATGGGCCAGGACACGCCATCGCGCACCCAGCCCAGCACCACCCCCGGTGGCAATTCGTCGAAATTATGCCGGTCGATATCCTCGCGCAGGGTGATGTCCGCATCGCTACGCGGTCCGTCGCCAAAGGCCATGGACGCGTCGGGTCGCACGTGCACCCGCGTAGGATGCTGCAAGGTGCGCAAGGTCGCCGGAGGTGGTGCATCAAGGTGCAATTCCGGCAGATGCAGAAACCGCTCCAGGCCAGCCAGGGCCGCGGCATCGGCGGCCGGATCACCGGCGCGGCCGCATTCCACACTGATGCTCGGGCAATGCGCCTGGGTCATCTCAACCAGGGTGTGCATCTGCAAATCACTGTTCATATACCAGTCAGCGAACAGGGTCGTCAGATTCATGCGCGCCGGGTCGGCGCCGTAACCTATGCCGTAGGCCGGGTTATGGCCGGTATTGTTATGGATATCGATCAGGGCCTCGAAGCTGTGCTGCGTGAACAAACGGGTGAAATCGCGGGCAATTCTTCCCTGCCGGTCATCCACAAATTCGCCATGACAGCGATTGGCATCGCGTTCACCGGGCAGGCTGCGATAGGCAAAGCCGGTTTTGGCCAGGGCCGCGGTCACCGAGCCCAGATACACGACCGTGTCGACCGCGGGCTCGCGCTCGCCCGCCAGCCAGCCGTGCACGGCGCGCACACCGGACGGTTCATTGCCGTGCAGCAGCGTCACCACCAGGCGCTTGCGCGTGGCGTCGCGCCCCGGGATGTGAATCCAGCTCGGACCATTGAGGCCTTGCAGCAGAGCCATCACGGATTCCGGCAAGGGCTGTAACTCGGCCTGCGTAAATTGCCGGATGAAGTCCGGCCCCGGATCTAGATTCTGGGCCATTGAAATACCGGCAAATTGGCTTGTGAATGGTGCATATACCTCCTGAACATGGCGGCCAGTGCGTCAGCCCGCGGCAAACTGCGTCCCAGGTCAGCGACGGCTTGTCGCTGCCAGGCCGACCCGGTTTGCGCGGTTTCCAGGCGCCCCTCTATGACCGCAAGCTGGCGATCAACCTCGCTGCGCTCGACCCCGGCGACCAGCAACCCCTGGGCTGCCACAGGCAGTAGCTCCCCCAGCAAATCCCAGGCCGTAATCGGCGCGGTTTCACCGTAGCCATCGGGCCAGTCCAGAATGGCCCCCAGACCACCCTGCGCCGCACGATAAAAATTGCGGTGTGCCGCGGCGAAAGGAAATTCCCGCAGCGGGTCCGGACCCTGCTCGGCCAGCCCGAGACTTAATCCCAGCAGCAGTGCGGCATTGGCAGTCATATCGGCGACCGTGGGACCAGACGGCAAACTGCGAAACTCGATCCGCAAATGCCCGCCCGCGGAGGGATCGAAAATGGGTCGATTCCAGGTCCAGACGGTCCCGTTGTGCATACGCAGTTCGGCCAGGCCGGGTACCCGCCCGGCCGCAACCGCCGCCAACGGATCGTCGTCATCACACACCGGAATGAGCGGCGGATGGGTTTCCACCTGATAGCGAAAATACTCGGCGGCGCCCTGCTCCATCCAGCCGATGCCAAAGCCCACGCGGGGCGTGCGGGCATGGTGATAGGGCTGATCCGCCCGATCATCGACCGACTGCTTGAATACCACGATGCGGGTTTCCTCCCACAACCGGTGGTGCAGAAAGAACGGGGAATTTCCGGCCACTGCCAGAACTGGCGCCGTCGCCATCTGCGCCGCATTGAATACCCGCGCAAATTTCTTCGGCGGCACACGCAGATGCAATTGGAATGAAGTGTTCGCACCTTCAAAAGTCACGTCGTCCGCCGCACAGCGCAAGGGATCTTCACCGTCGATGCTGAGCCTGAACGGACGTCCGCGCAATTCACGCAGCGCATGATTCAGGGCCCGGTAGCGGGCGAGCGGCGTCATCACCTCAGGAGCAAGGTGGCGTTCGGCCAAAGTCGGCAGGATGCCAACTATGGCCGGCTCGGCGCCATGCGGACCCGCGTGATGGGCCACGGTATTCAGGGCCGCGGACATTTCCTCAGACATCGCCGCGAAGGGGCGCCCGGCCAAGGCCCGCGGCTGCGCATTGAATTCCAGATTGAAGCGGTTGATTTCCGGGGTGTAGCGCGCATCATCCAGGACCGCCAGCAACTCCTGATTGATCAGCGCCGGTTCGCCATCGGCGCGCACGAAGGACATCTCCAGTTCGGCGCCTATCGACATCTCGCCCTGACCAAACTCAGGCCGCTGCAAGAGTTGGTCCAGGGCGGACAAATTGTCATTCAAGCGCTCCCGGAAGGCCTCGAATTCAGCCGCCGCGAATTTGTCCTTGCGGATCTCCAGTCCCATTGCGAAAGCGCCTTCCCCGACCCGCTGCGTTCTGAGCGCCAAGTCTAGCGGTCCCGCCGACCATGGCGCGAGCTCCGACGCTCTGACGCTGGTAAAATTCACGGCCAAGAACCGAACCGCGGGAGCGCCGCAATGAGCAGCAACTGGAACCTGAATTTCGTCAACACCCCGACTGATGAGCTGGTGACCTGCGGCCGCCTGGATGCCGCGCATCTTGATGAGATTCACACCGGTGGGGTCCGCACGGTCATCAATCTTTGCCCACCGACCGAACTGGATTGGGACGAGCAGGCGCAGGTGGAAGCCCGTGGCATGCAGTACGTCAACATTCCGGTGGCCGGTCCGGCCGACCTCAGCGCCGCCAAGGCGCGCGAGCTGCAGGCCGCAGTGCAGGCTGCGGAGGGGAAAGTCCTGGTGCATTGCCAGAGTTCGAACCGGGTTGGCGCGCTGTTTGCCCTGGGCGCCTATCTGGATGGCGCCGATGTTGAAACAGCCGTGCGGGTCGGTCAGGCGCACGGCCTGACCAAGATGGAAGGGGCCGTGCGACAGATCCTGCCGCAGCTGGCGCGCGGCTAGCAGTTTGTCGGGCTTGCCCGGTCGTCGCGGGATTTTCGCTACCCGAGGCGATTGCTGGGCGATTCTGAGGAAAATAGTCGAACTATTTGACGAAGGAGCGCGTAGCAAGCGGCCAGGTCGAGGACATCGCAGTAGATCATGGTCAGTCCGACAGACTGCTTGCTTGCTACCGAT
>JBFIIN010000242.1:0-5787 GCA_041601225.1 Oceanococcus sp. | reverse complement strand
GGACTTCGAGTTCCTGCAGCGGACGACCGAATACCAGCGCGTGTTCAAGGCCCGTCGGCTCGAGCGCTTCCAGCGGCTGCAGACGGGGGCGGAGCCCGCCGGCGAAACCGTCGCGCCCTCGCACCTCGCCGCGATGCGCATCTTCGGCGTCGACTATCTCTACGGCGTCGCGGCTCTGGATTCGGGGCGTCATCCAGAGGCCCTGTTCCCGTTGCAACGTGCGGTCGAATCTCGGCCGGGAAATTTGGGGGCCCGGGTGGATCTGGGTCGGGCCTTCTTTGAGGTGGGGGACAACGAGGCGGCGCGCCGCGAGTTTGAAACTTTGCGGGCAATGAATCCACCGCCCAAAGCCGCCCAGGTTATCGAATCCTATTTGAGCGCGATCCACCGGCGCGCCGTGAAATATCGGACCCGCTGGACCGGATCCCTCGGTTTGCTGGCCGGTGTGGATTCCAACGCGAATACCGCGACTGACGCACAGGTTTTTCAGGATTTTGAGTTGGAGACCCAATCGCGCAGCACGGAATCCAGCTACTACGGCGGGCAGGGCGCGGCTGGTCTGTCCTACCCGCTGTTTCCGCGCTGGCGTCTGGAGTTGGCTGGAAATGTGCAGAATCGGGAGTATCCGGATGCGCCGTTCGTGGACTTCCGGCAGTACGGCGCCTCGGCGGGAGCGCGCTACGAGCGGGCGGGCCTGTCGTGGCAGATCAGTCTGGCCGCGTCCCAACTGGACCTGGATGGCGAGGACAACAACACGGTGAGCTCGCTAACGAGCGGCGTGTCGCTCAGTCTGGGGCAGCGATGGCAGGCCGGAACGAACTTGCGGTACGCCCAGGTCCGCTATGCCGATGCGATCAGCGTCCGCGATGTAGATCAGCTGCTGCTGGCCCTTGTGGGCACGCGTTCGCTCCAGCTTCTGCGCGGCGGCCAGCTGACGCTTGGTGCGCTTTTTGGCTTGGATGAAGCCGTGGAGGCCGGTTCGCCGAACGGTCGGGATGTGCTTGGCGCCAACCTGGGTTTGCTCCTTTCACTCAGCCCGCGGTGGCAGGCCACTGCAGGTGCAGCGCTGATGGCCGCGTCCTACGATGGACCATTTTTCGGCCAATCGCAGCGCGACGATGTGCAGTACTCCACAGAACTGGGTTTGAACTTCGCGGATAATCGATTAAAGAGCTGGGTATTCCGGGGTTCGGTGAAATACCTGCGGAACGACTCGGATATCGAATTGTTTGAATACGACAGGCTGGACGCCGGAATCTCGGCCCGCCGGTTTTTTGAGTAGGAGCACGGCATGAACGCGAGCAAGGGATTTGTCCTGATCTTGGGACTGTTGCTGCCGCTGGTCGCTTCGGCAAATTATGGCCGGGTCCTGTATGTGCGGGGCGATGTGACGGTCACGCGAGAAGGGGTTGATCACACTCTGGTGCGCGGCGCACGGGTCCGGCAGGGTGACCAGCTCGACACCGGAGCGCGCGGTCGGGCCCACATCCGCATGGCGGATCGGACCTTGCTCTCGCTCCGCCCGGACACCCGCTTCCTGATTGAGGAGTACAGCTACCAGCCCGCATCGATCGTCAAGACCTCGAGCAGCGCTGATGAGCCGGCAGCGCAGGCCGCGGAGTCCGGCAGAAGCTTCTATCGCCTGCTCAAAGGAGGGTTTCGGAGCATTACCGGTCTGATCGGCAAGACGGACCGCAGCGCATTCGGCATTCGAACCTCAGTGGCTACGATCGGGATTCGCGGAACGACGGTGGATACGGTCTGTCTGAACGAGTGCCGTGATGGCCTGGTATTTGGCGTCAAGGATGGGTCCATTATCGCAACAACCAATGTGGGCTCGGTGATTCTGGTCGATGACGAAACCGGATTTGCGCCCGGGCCGGACCAACAGCCTCTGCGGCTGACTGAGCCTCCGCCGGAATTGCTGGATGATGACGCGCCGGCAGACCCGCTGGAGGACGATGAGGACGGCGACCCTCTGGCCGGACTGGTCGTACGGCGCAATCCCAGTGACCAGAATCAAGCCAGTCCCCACGGCGGGCCCAGCGGTCGCTCGGAAGAAGATGCGGATGTGGTAACCGAAGAAAATGAAATGCCGGTGTCCCGCGCGCGTCGGGATATTGCATATGCGACGGGGCCGTTTGGCGCACAGGCCCAGGGTGATGCCATAGAGGTTAGCGCGCCGCGCGAGTTTTCCGTGATTAATTCCGACGGCGAGCTGGTGGATTTCATCGGTACATTTCCGGATGTGGGCGGGCCGTTGGCAGCGCGGTACTCGACTGATCCCGCGAACCCTTACGCTCACCGCAATGTGGGTTTTGATCCAGCCGTAAACATACGCTGGGGCCGCTATGAGGGCGGCGCGGTGCGCGTGCAGCTGGAAAACGGTGACACCCGATTCATCGAATTGGCCGATGCGGACGGCGTTTTGCGCCAGGGGTTTCACTGGATCGCCAGCGGCATTGTTGAACAGGGCGTGGGATTGCCCAGCGCCGGCTCACGGAATTTTCAACTTTTCGGCGACACTGACCCGACCAACAATCAGGGTGATGTCGGGGTGTTGGGCGCCGCCAGCCTGCAAGCGAACTTCACGACGCAGTCGGTCAGTTCAAGCTTGAGCCTGGGCATAAATGGCCGCGTTTGGGATGCAACGGGCACGGGGAGCTTGGGCTCCGCTGTCTCCAGCCAGACTCCCAGCCATGTCTTCGCCGGCAGTTATGACAGCGTGACAATCGACAGCACGGCGGGTGGCAGCGGTGATTTCGCCGGATTTGTGACCAATGGCGCGGCAGGCGCCGGGCTCAGCTATGTGCTCAGCAGCCCGGACAGTTCGCCGGAGATCGTTTCCGGCGTGGCATCTTTTCGGGCCGTCGGTGGAAGCAACTAGCCGGCGTCGGATCAAGGCAGCGATAGGGGCGTGTTAATCTTGGACAATCACTATTCAGCCAGTCGCAGATGTCGGCCACACTCAATCGCGCCTTGCGTCGGCCATGCCAAGCGCGGCCTCATCCTGGTCGCCCTCCTGGCACTGGCGGCGTGCGAGGGTGGTCATTCCGCATCCGAGCAGGAGCGATTGCTCATCGGCAAGGCCGCCAAAGGACCCCTGGAAGGCGCGAGCATCAGCGCTGTGGCGATCGACGATTTTGGCAACGCCAGCGGCGAGCTGCTGGCGTCAAGCATCACTGAGGCCGACGGTGGCTTCAGTTTGAGCCTGGATTTTGAGGGGGCCGTGCTGGTCTGCAGCGAGGGCGGGCAATATCGCGACGAGGCGGATCAGGCCGGTCAGCGCCTCATTCCCCTTGGGCTCGGCGAGGGCTTATGCGCCGTGTCGTTGCCCGGGCCTGGTCAGATCGCCCTAACGCCTTATTCGGACGGCATCGTGCGTCGGGCACGGCGCTTTGCCCAGAATGGTCAATTTTTGGCGGTTTACCAGCAGGCCCTCGCCCAGGCGAGCTTGGCATTTGGTTTGGACCCCGTGACGACGCTGCCCGCGAATCCGACGGCGCCAGGCAACGCCACGGGCGCATCGCGCCTGTATGCGGTATTGCTGGGAGGTGCTGCGAACGCACTGAACTCAGCGTCTACGGCGCTCGGTCGGACCCAGCCCAATTTTGCCATGCTGGAAGCCTTTATCGAAGACCTTAGCGATGGTCTGGACGGACTGGTCGGTGGCGTGGCCGTCAATTTTGATTTAGGGCAAGCCAAGGTCCTGTTGCCTGCGGGTCTGGATCTGGACCGGGAGAATCAGCGTTTCCTCAACAAGAATTTTGGCGTCTATCAAGGCGGCCCGGTACCTCGGCTCAATTTTGAGGTCTTCGTGGATATCGTGCTGGACGGTCCGACAGGAAACCTGCCGCCGTTGGCCGTGGGCGACAGTTTTACGGTGGCGTCTGGCGGCAGCCTGGATGTGAGCGCGCCCGGCGTCTTGGCCAACGATTTTGATCCCGACAGTTTGGCCGCAGAATTGACCGCGCAGCTGGTCACGGGCCCACTGCATGCGGCGGAGTTCCGCCTGGGCGCGGATGGGGGATTTCATTATTTGCACGACGGCGGCACGGCGACTTCCGACAGCTTCAGCTATCGCGTCAGCGACGGTGTCGGGGGCGCCAAACTCGTGTCCGGGCCGGCCACCGTCAATATCACGATTGAGCCTATTGCCGAATCCCCACAGTTCGCTATTGCGGATGCCATGGCGGATGAAGACGCCGGAACGCTGGTGTTTTTCGTGACCCGTACGAACGGGCTCAGCGAATCGGCCAGCGTGCATTTCACGACACAGGACGACACGGCGATGGCCGGCCTGGATTACACGGCCGTCGATTTGATGTTGACCTTTGGGCCGGGCGACAGCATGGCCTCTGCCGAGGTGCCGATCCAGAACGACCTGTTGTTTGAGGGGGATGAAACCTTCTTCGGCAGTTTGGACATGCCGTCTTCGGGCTCGATTACCACCATGCGTGGCACGGGCACGATCAAGGATAACGATCCGCTGCCGCTGGTGCGCGTATTCGGTCAGAATGCCGACGAGTCCGGGACCCTGAGTTTTGATTTCGTGCTCGAAGGGGCTTCTCAGAGCCCGCCACAGGTTCGCTTTTTTACCCGCGACGGGTCGGCGACTTCCCCGGAAGACTATGGCGGCGTGGATATCATTCTGCGCTTTGAAGGGGGGTCCACGCGCCAGTCGTTTCAGGTGCAGATCGTTGACGACCTAGACGTCGAAGGCGACGAGGACCTGATGGGCCTGATCAGCGCCGTCGCTGATGGATCGCCTGGGGTTCGGGTCGCTGACGGCGATGGGCCCGCTCGGGATCCGGAATCCGGCGTCACAGGCGCCGGCCCGGCGGTCGGCCCGACGGTCATTATTTTTGATAACGACGTCGCCGCACCACCCAATAATCGGCCCGAGGTGTTCGATTTTTCCTTCGCGGTAGATCAAGATAGCAGCCATAGCGGTGTGCTTCAGGCGAACGACCCGGACCCGGGCGACACCCTGACCTTCAGCAGCTCGCAGCCCAGCCACGGCAGCTTGGCCCTGAACGCTGCGAGCGGCCAATACACCTACACACCGGACCCCGGCTATGCCGGCCCGGACGGCTTTACCTATTTTGCGTCCGATGGCCGCGCGAATTCTGCCCCAGGGACGGTCAGTATCTCGGTGAATAGCACCGGGTCCGTGAATCATCCGCCGGAAACTGCGAATATCGCCTTCAGCACCGACCAGGATGTGCCCCATATGGGCACGCTGACAGCAACGGATCCCGATGCCGGCGATGTGTTGAGCTTTACCAGCAGCGATCCCGCTCACGGCAGCGTCGTGTTAGACGCCGATACTGGTGATTTCGTCTACACGCCGGAATCCAATTATGTGGGTCCCGACCAGTTCTCGTATTTCGCTTCGGATGGTACTGACAACTCCAATACTTCGCTCGTCGAAATTACGGTTGAAGCCGTAATTCCGGCTTATCACCGGATCGCGTTCGGCACCGGTTTTGCGCATGAACCAGCGCGCGATGTGGGCCTGTTGTTTGGTCAGACCGAAGTGAGTTCATTGCTGTTGTTCGCCGACGGAAATCTGGAAGTTCAGGAACCACCGGCCGGTCCGGATGGGGAACCCACAGCCCTGCCCAGTTACGCGCTGGAATTCGATGGGGCGGCGTATAAGCTCGTGAGCGACGACGCGACCTTTTTCCCATTTGGCTCCGCGGCCAAGCTCGCGCGGACAATTCCAGGCAGCTTCGACAGTTTCGGAACCCTGAGCGTGCGGCAGGGTTTATCCGAAAGCCAGGC
>JBFIIN010000241.1:0-5797 GCA_041601225.1 Oceanococcus sp. | reverse complement strand
CTCCACGGCCAACTCGCGCGCGCCTGGGACCTGCAGAATCGACGGCGCCCGGTAGCCATCGAAACACAGCTCGGCATAGGCCAGATCCTGAACCACCCAAAGTTTATGTTCGCGGGCGACTTCCACGACCTGCTCAAAGAAGTCCAGATTCACCACCGCGCCGGTGGGATTGGCCGGAAAATTGAGCAGGATCATCTTGGGGGCCGGCCAGGTCTCCTTGATCGCACGATCAAGTTCCTCGAAAAAGTCGCCCCCCGGCACCAGTTTGACGTGACGCACATCGGCACCGGCGATCACCACACCGTAGGGATGAATGGGATAAGCGGGATTGGGCACCAACACCACGTCACCGGCTCCCAGCGTCGCAAGCGCGAGATGGGCCAGCCCTTCCTTGGAGCCGATTGTGACAATCGCCTCCGACTCCGGATCCAGGTCCACATCGTAGCGGCGCTTGTACCAGTCGCAAATCGCCACCCGCAGACGCGGAATCCCGCGCGAAACGGAATATCGATGTGTGGTTTCCCGCTGCGCGGCCTCAAGCAGCTTGTCGACAATATGTCGGGGAGTCGGCTGGTCCGGGTTCCCCATCCCGAAATCGATAATGTCTTCCCCGCGCGCCCGTGCCGCCTTCTTCAGATCGGTAACGACGTTGAAGGTGTAGGGTGGCAGGCGCTTGATGCGGGGGAATTCTTCTTGCATTGCAGCATTCGGTGGAAAAAGGTTGTGGAGTTTACCGGAGCCGCTTCCCGCCAGCCAAGAATCCGGTGCCACAGGCTGTTGCTACGGCAACAAACTGTCCAGACTGACGCCCGCCCTGCGCAGCGAACGTTTGAGCACCTTCAGGGCCTCGGCCTGAATCTGGCGCACTCGCTCGCGGGTCAGCGCCAGTTCGGCGCCGAGTTCCTCGAGGGTTGCACGATCACGGCCATCCAGCCCAAATCGGCGACTGACGACATAAGCCGGACGCTCATCGAGCGCCTCGAGCCAATCGCTGATCAAGGCGCGCATTTGCACCAGTTCTGCCAGTTGCTCCGGATCGTCCGCCTGCGGATCCGCCAAAGCGTCCAGCAACTGCTGGTCTCCAGTCTCACCTATCGGGCTGTTCAATGAGCGACTGGACTCATTCAAGCCCAGCGCGCGCGCGATATCTCCGGCCGGCCGGTCCAGCAGCGTGGCAATGTCCTCGACGGACGGCTCCTGACCAAGCCGCTGGCGCAGGTCCCGCGCGGCGCGCAAATAGGTGTTGATTTCACGCACGAAATGGATAGGCAGACGCACGGTGCGCCCCTGATTGATGATGGCTCGTTCAATGTTCTGGCGTATCCACCACGTCGCATAGGTCGAAAACCGGTAGCCCAACCCCGCATCAAATTTCTCCACAGCGTGAATCAGGCCCAGGTTGCCCTCCTCAATCAGGTCCAGCAGAGCCAGGCCACGCCCCTGATAGGCCCGGGCAATCTTCACCACCAAACGCAGGTTGCTTTCGATCATCCGCTCGCGCGCGGCCAGGTCACCCTGGCGCGCCAGCTTGCCCAGATCGCGCTCCTGCTCGGGGCTGAGCAGGGGGGCAAAGCCGATATCCGCTAGGTACAGACGAGTCGCGTCCAATTCGCTGGGATCGGGCGCGTTTTTTCCGGGAGTTCGCACCACAGCTAGGATTTGCGCGGCGGCAGCAAGGGTAAGGGGTCCATTGGCTTGCCGAAACGCCGTACCTCGAAGTGCAACAAGGGCTTGCGCTGCGGTCCCAGACCGAGTTCAGCAATGATCTGCCCGGCACTCACGGCATCACCCTCACTCACCAGCAGTTTGCGGTTGTGTCCATAGGCACTGAGAAATTCGTCTCCATGCTTGATGATCACCAATTGTCCATAGCCTTTTAAGGCATTGCCACTGTAAACCACCTTGCCCGCGGCACTGGCATGCACCGGCTCGCCCTCGCGTCCGCGAATATCCAGACCCTTGCGCCCGGCGGATAGCTGAAATCGTGCGACGACGGGCCCCTGGACCGGCCAGCGCCAACGATAAGGCGCCGCGGCAGCCCCCCCGCCTGTGGGTGGGCGCCGCGCAACCGGTGGCGGGGTGCGCACGGACAGCGGCGGCGGTTTATCGTCAGCAGCTGACGCGCCAGACCGAACCGGAGCGGACCGGGTCGCTGGAGCGGGCGTGCCCTGTGTCACTGCAGCCTGCCAGCCCGTAGCGGGTCGCAGCGTCAGTTTTTGACCGGGATAGATAAGGTAACCGGACCCAACCCCGTTCCAGCGCGCCAGATCACGAAAATCCAGCTGATGACGAAAAGCAATGGAGTACAGGGTATCGCCACGTCTTACGACATACGCGTCGGGATTCTCCGCTTGACCTTCCCACCGCAGCCAGGCCGACCCGCAACCGCTGAGGATCAGTACGCCCAGGAGTAGAGCGCTAAGCCAATGCCAAGTAGGACGACGCAAATCCAGCCGATCTGATCAATGTATTGTTTAAGGTGGGGTTCTATCTTGGGACCGCCCCAGCGTACGAGCAAGGCCACCAGGAAAAAACGCGCGCCACGCCCCACCAGACTGGCTAATACAAAAGCCAGCAGATTCATCCCTGCCGCACCGGCGGCAATGGTAAAGACCTTAAACGGAATCGGAGTGAATCCGGCGACGAACACGGCCCAGAAGCCCCAATCCTCAAACCAGCGACTGGCCGTCTCGTAGGCCGCCCAGTAACCCAAGCTCTGGAGCCAGGGTGCTAGCGCATCGAAGAGCAAACTGCCTAGCGCGAAGCCGATCACGCCACCCAGCACCGAACACACGGTGGTAAGTGCGGCAAGGCGCCACCAGGACTGCGGTCGGGCAAGCACCATCGGCGCCAGCATCACGTCCACCGGGATCGGGAAAAAAGAGGATTCGGCCACGGCCAGGGTCGCCAGCCAGCCTTGCGCGTGACGGTGCTTCGCCCCGCGCAGTACCCATTCATACAGACGTGACCAGATCCCCATCAATCCACCGTATCCGTCAGCAAAGGAACAAAGGTCACCGCGGCAAGGTTCTGCCGCTCGGTCCGATCGGCGTGCTTGGTCAGACAGACCAGATCCTGATGGCCGGGTTGCCCCACCGGCATGATCAGGCGCCCGCCAACGCGCAACTGGGTCAGCAGGTCGCGGGGAACCTCGGCCCCGGCCGCAGTCACAATCACAGCGTCAAAAGGCGCCTGGCGCGCCCAGCCCAGACGACCATCCCCATGCATCAGATGCACCCGAAAACAGCTCAGTTGCCGCAGGCGCTCACGGGTTTGGTCATACAGAGCCTTGATGCGTTCCACCGAATAGACCCGCTCGACCAGTTCGGCAAGAACGGCCGCCTGATAACCGCAGCCCGTGCCGACTTCCAGTACGCTGCGCACGGAACCTTCGCCTGCGAGCAGTTCTTCGGTCATGCGCGCCACCACGTAGGGCTGGGAAATCGTCTGCCCATGGCCGATCGGTAACGCCGTATCCTCGTAGGCCTTCTTCAGGTCCCAGGCTTCCTCGACGAAAAGGTGGCGCGGCACCCGACCCATGGCCTCCAGCACAGCCTGCGAGCGTATGCCTTCGGCGCGCAGACGTTCGACCAATTTCGACCGGTAGAATTCCGGCGTCAGCCCCCGGCGCTTGTGCCCATTGCCCGGCGTCACAGCGCTCCCGCCCAGCTACTGAGATTGGCCATCGCCGAGCGATCGGTGAGGTCGGTCTGCAGGGGCGTGATCGCGACCTGGCCGGCATTGATGGCGAAAAAATCGGTGCCCGGCCCCGCGTCCTGCTCCGGCCCGGCAGGTCCGATCCAGTACAGCGGCCGGCCGCGCGGATCATTGCCGCGGACCACACCCTCCGCCATATGCCGATTACCCAACCTGCAGACAGTCATGCCCTGCAGCTCCGCATAAGGCCGGTCCGGCACATTGACGTTGATGATGGAGCCCGCAGGCAGAGGGCGCTGCTGAACCGCGCGAATCAGTTCCACGGTCACCCGCGCGGCGCAAGCGAAATGGCGCGGGGCAAAATCCACATTGGAAACGGCAATCGCCGGATAGCCCAGGAAGCGACCTTCCATGGCGGCGGCAACGGTGCCCGAATACAGGACGTCGTCGCCCAGATTGGCGCCGGCATTGACCCCCGAAATGACCATGTCGGGATGCTTGTCCAGGAGTCCGGTGATCGCCAGATGGACACAGTCGGTCGGCGTGCCATCCACGGCAAAGAATCCGGGTTCGGTTTCCACCACACGCAAAGGGCGGTCCAGGGTCAGGGAGTTGCTGGCGCCGCTGCGATTGCGATCAGGCGCAACCACGATCACTTCGCCGAGTTCGCGCAGATGGGTGGCCAGCGTCCGCAGGCCGGGCGCCATGATGCCGTCGTCGTTAGAGAGGAGAATACGCATGCACGAACTTTGCTGCCGTTCGACAGGTCAGATGCGGGAACGGAAAGGCCGGCATCTTACCCTATACTGAGCCGCGAATGACGGAACCCACGATGGTCCAAGATACCAAATCCATCAGCCCCGAAGATCGTGAGCTGTGGGCAGCCGAGGCGCAAAGCGTGGCGCCACTGGCGCAGGAACACGCGCATAGCCCGGCACCACGCCCTGCGCCGTGCGCGCGGATGCGCGCCCGTGACGAGCGGCAGGTCCTGGAAGAGTCGCTCGTCGGCCCCATCGATGCAGACCTGCTGGAAACGGGTGATGAAACCAGCTTCCGCCGCCCCGGGGTGCGACCGACGCTCATGCGCAAACTGCGCCGCGGCCAGTTCAGCATTCAGGCGAGTCTGGATCTGCACGGCCACACCCGTCCCGAAGCCCAGCGCGCCATAGCCGAATTTCTGTCCGATGCGCTGGCGCAGGACCTGCGCTGCGTGAAGATCATTCACGGCAAGGGATTGCGCTCTCCGCGCGGACTCCCGATTCTCAAGGCCCGGGTCGAGATCAGTCTCCAGCAACGCGATGAGGTGCTGGCCTACAGTTCGGCCCCGAACTGGGCCGGCGGCCATGGCGCCGTTCTGGTCCTGCTACGCGGCCGACGTCAGCAGCACGATCGCAGTCGCGGCTAATCCTTCGCCACGCCCGCAGAAGCCCAGGCGTTCAGTGGTTGTGGCTTTCAGGTTGACCGCCCCGGGCTGCAAGGCCAGCAGGCGGCCAAGCTCCTGACGAATGGCCTCGCGCACCGGCGCCAGCCGTGGCTGCTCGCCGATCAAAGTGAGATCGACATTGACCGGCATCCAGCCGGCCTTCCGCACTTCATCCAGGGTCTGCTGCAGCAGCACTGAACTGGCGACCCCGGCATAGCGCGCGTCTGAATCAGGGAAATGCTGGCCGATGTCTCCCAGCCCCGCGGCACCGAGCAACGCGTCGCAGAGCGCGTGCAGCAGGACATCACCATCGGAATGGGCAATAACCCCGAAATCCGCGGCGACGCGGACGCCGCCCAGCATGACGTGATCGCCGGGACCCAGCCGGTGGACGTCCAGCCCCTGCCCGACCCTCACGCCTGACTGCGCAGGATCGCCGCGGCGATCGCCAGGTCACCGGGGCGGGTGATCTCGCGCGGAATCAGCTCCTCGCGCGCAATGAGCGCTTCGGCGTTCGCGCCGAGATCGATGACGACGTTGCCCCGCTCGCTGCGCTTGACGACACCGGAGACCAGCTCGCCCACCCGGTCCTTGTACGCTTCCACGACCTGGGCCCGCTCCGCTTCGCGCACTTTCTGCACGATGACCTGCTTCGCGGTCTGGGCTGCGATTCGGCCGAACGTCACCGAATCCATCGGCTCTTCGATGTAGTCCCCG
>JBFIIN010000240.1:0-5803 GCA_041601225.1 Oceanococcus sp. | reverse complement strand
GGTGTGGCGGCCGGCTCGAGCTGAATCTCTTCCCGCCAGCGCTTAAAACCAAGTTCTGTGCAAATCGCGCTGAAAGATTCCTGATCCTGCACGCCCCGAACCAGCTCATCGAGAGCGACAGGTAGGTCAAGATCCCGCCGGACGATCACCAGTTCACGGGCCAGCGGCAACTGATCCAGGTGGGCACGCAAAGTCTCCCCGGCTTTGCCCGGAACTTCGTCAGCGCGCAATATCAAGGTGTCCAGATCACCAAACTCCCTGATCCATTTGGCCGCGGTCTTCGGGCCGATGCCTGGCAGGCCCGGGACATTGTCGGACTTGTCGCCCATCAAGCTCAGCCAGTCAACGATGTGCCGAGGGGCCACCCCGTACTTCTCTGCAACGCCCGCTTCATCCAGACGCACGTCTTTCATCGTATCGAGCAGCTCAACCCCGGGCCTAACCAGCTGAGCCAGATCTTTGTCACCGCTGACGATCAAAGTTTCCAGCCCTTGCGCTGCCGCCTGCTCCGAAAGCGTAGCGATGACATCGTCCGCCTCAAATCCGCTCATCTGCAGGCGCGGCAAACCCATGCTGTCGATAAGACGGCATAGCGGTTCAAACTGTGCGGCAAGCTCTTCCGGAATCGGCGGCCGTTGCGCCTTGTACGCGGGATAGCGTTGATGGCGGAAGGTCTTTCCTGGCGGGTCGAAAACGACCGCAATACGCTGCGGATCAAAGTCCTTTAACAGCCGCCGCAACATGTTGCCCATGTCGTAGATTGCACCGGTCGGGTCGCCGTTGGGCGCCGTCAGACGCGGCAGGGCATGAAATGCACGATACAACCATGAAGAACCGTCGATGACGATGAAGGGCGCGACACTCACGCCGGTAACACCTGTTCACCTGCCCACAGCGACTCCAGGGTTTCTCGTTTACGAACCACGTGAGCCCTGCCGCCATCCACCATGATCTCGGCCACGCGTGGCCGTGAGTTATAGTTTGAACTCATCACGAAACCGTAGGCTCCTGCAGAGCGTACTGCCACCAGGTCACCCGCCCGGATACCCAAGCTGCGGTCCTTGCCCAGCCAGTCTCCGGTTTCACAAATGGGTCCGACCACGTCGTATATGCTGTCCTCCGTGTCCTCACGCGGCACTACCGGCACGATCTCCTGCCAGGCGTTATACAAAGAGGGCCGAATCAGCTCCGACATCGCGGCGTCGACTATCGCGAAATTTCGATATGGCGTTCGTTTCAGGTACTCCACCCGGCACACCAAGATTCCGGCGTTGCCAGCAATGGCCCGGCCGGGCTCCACCAGAATTTCCAACGGACGGTCAGCGAGCAACGGCAGAATGGCTCTGGCGTATTCCTCAGGGTGCGGCGGCTTTTCCGCCTGATAACGGATGCCCAGGCCGCCACCGATATTGAGGTGATGAATGTTGATCCCAGCCGCCTGCAACCGGTCCAGCAGACTCAGCAAACGCTGCAGCGCGTCGAGGAAAGGCTGCAATTCGGTCAACTGAGAGCCAATGTGGCAGTCCAGGCCGACCACCCGCAGACCGGGCAAGGCACCGGCTTTGTGAAAAAGCCGTTCCGCCTCGCTCATGTCGATGCCGAATTTGTTCTCCTTCAAACCCGTTGCAATATAGGGATGTGTGCCCGCATCGACATCTGGATTGACGCGCAGCGCGACGGGCGCCGAAGTGCCAGCGGCGGCGGCAATTTCGCTCAAACGCTCAAGTTCGGGTTCGGATTCGACATTGAAGGAACGAATCCCCGCCGCCAGCGCCACCTCCATTTCCTCACGACGCTTGCCAACCCCGGAAAAAACGATTCGCCCGGGGTCGCCACCGGCGAGAAGGACCCGCTGTAGTTCGCCCCCGGAAACGATGTCAAACCCCGCACCCAACCTGGCCAGCGCGCTTAACACGCCCAGGTTGCTGTTGGCCTTGACCGCAAAGCAGACCAGGTGCGGGACGCTGGCCAGCGCCTCATCAAAGACCCGGTAATGCCGCTCCAAGGTTGCGCGCGAATAGACAAACAGCGGCGTGCCATGGCGCTTTGCCAAGTCGCGCACGGCGACCTCTTCGGCAAATAACTCGCCGTCTCGATACTTAAAGTGATCCATCTTGCCTTGTCTTTGATTTGGGTTGGTCGGAGTCGTCCGGTAAATACAAGTCGCCCGTCTGGCCGCAGGCACTGAGCGCAGCGACCAACAGTAGCAGCGGCAACAAAACTTTCATGAGCGGCCCTTCTCCATGCGGACCCTGATTGTACGCGGGCCTGTCGCATCCCATAGCGCATCACGAACGCGGCCCCCAAAGAATGCCTAAAAGCCCCCCAGTGCAACATGCACATCGTTGAAATAAAACGGCTTTTTACTGACTCGTCGCGAGTTGGACTCAGCGCTCCACGGTGTAATACAGATCGCCACCGGATTCAACGCCCGATTCGGTTTCCAGTGACCAGCGTCGCGACAGGCGGTAGCGCAGACGAAATGTGGATATGGGGTCGAACAACCCGATGCCGTAACTGACGTAGATGTCCGGGGTCAGATATTTGCCGAGCACCAACGCGGCCTGGTCGGCGGCTTCGCCGGGCTGGGCGCCAATCTGGACTTCATCCAGGCCCAGGCGGTCCTTGAAACGCTTGGCCAGATAATCACCGCCCTTCAAGCCCAGTGCCAATGCGGCATTATTCAATACCGCCTCATCCTGATCTGATTCAGCGCGTGCCGCGCGCCCTAAAACCAGGTACGACAACTGGTCGGTTTCCGCCATCCCGGGCTCCGAGTACAGGGAAAACTCCGGTTGCCGAAGTGACCCCCGCACCTGCACACCGACCAGGACACCCGCCTGGGGTCGGCGGAATGCGCGCAGGTCGATTCCCGGATCAGTAACCAGGCCTTCGTTGAATAACAGGCGGCCACGCTCTACTGTGAGATCCTGACCGTACGCTCTGTAGCGTCCCGCATCGAAGCGCAGCTCTCCGTTAGCAGTCGCCAGTTGTCCAGGCTTCTGGCTGACCCGCATCTGACCTTCGATATTGGTTTTCAGGCCGAAACCGTCAAACCGCACGTCAGACCCTAATTTGAGATTGACGCGGCTGTCGATCCGATAGGCCCGCTCTCGATTTGGAGGCGCATTGACCAGAACGACATCGGGCGAACTGCCGACCGCTCCGCTCGATTCGAGGCTGGTAGGCTGGATCAAGGCTTCCGGGATATCAATGTCGCCGCGCACTTTGATCTCACGATCACGAATGAGCAGCCGGAGATTCGGTGAGATGCGCGCCTGAACTTCCTTGGAATTGGCGACCTGAAAACGGTCTCCGGTCAGCAGAGCTTCAACACTCAGGTCACCGCCGCGCCAGTCCAGGTGGCCTGAAACCTCAAGCGCGCCGCCTGCGGATTCGGTATAGATGGCCACGGCCAGACTGGAGCCACCGCGTGCATCCAGCGTCGCGCGCAAAGACTCCAGGGTGATGTTCGGCCGATCCAGGCTCAAGCGGCCTTCCTCGAGCGCAAGCTTGCCGGCAATGCGCGGCGCTTCCCAAGTTCCACTGCCTTTGAATTGACCTTGCAGGCGGCCGGTTGCGGAGACCACTTCGGCACTGAGGGCAGGAACGAAGCTCAGATCATCCACGGTGAGATCCAGCTGCCCGTCCAGGGCCAACTGCTGGCCCTGAGGATTCAGAGTCGCATCCATGCGCAATCCGCCGCCGCTCTGAATCGGAACATCTGCACCAAGCTTCCAGCGACCCTGGATTGCCGAAACTGAGGCCACGCCGGGCCCAAGCTTCAAGAAACCATCCAGCTGATCCTCGTCCCCTCGGCGAATTTCGACCGCGCTGGTCTGGACCAGGGCGTTCAGTGAAAGCTGCGAACTCGGGCTGGGCGGAATTTCAAGTTGCGCGTTCGCGCTACCGAGCACTTCCATCTCGGGCGGCAGAAAATAGGAAAAATAGTCGAGAGGCAGATCATGGATTTCAGCTGCGGCCGAAACCTTCGCCGCGGCCCACTGGAACTCAAAACAGGCTTTCGCGGCACCGGTGTGCCAGCAGGCTCGCTCGAGCTGGACCAACTCTTCGGCCGCGCTGAATCCGACCCTCTGAGCCAGCTCCCAGCGCCCGAGGGCCTGTGGACGAACAGAGGCCGATTCCAGCTGACCGCGCGCCGTTTGAGTATGAAAGTCCCAGCTCAGGGAGAGTGCGGCGTCCAGCAGGCCCTGTTCTGCTGCCGCAGCAACCGAGACCTTCAAGCTGTCGGGGTGACCGAAGGCGATCAGCTCGACGTTCTCAACCAGATTCTCGCCGGACCGCAACTCGGTAAGTTGCGCAGCGATATCAACGCTCCCGCCGGCCTGCCAGTTGGCATTGCCCTCCAGGTCGACGCTGGCCGCCCGGAGCTCATGGAAGCCAAAATTCGCGGCACTCAGTTTGCCGACGACGGATGGTTGTTGCAGAGAGCCTCCGAGCTGCAATGTGCCCCGCAAATCGCCGTCCAGGCCCGGCCAGAACGCCGCCAGATTCGGTGCCTTGACTTCCAGCTTTGCCTGAATGCGCTGCGCCGCGATGCGTCCGTGTCCGGCGATACGATTGCGTCCCCAAACCAAGACCCCATTGTCAAAAGCAATGTTGTCCGGTCGCCAGGAACCATTTCCGGAAAGCGCGAGCTGCTTGTCGCGGATAGTTCCCTGGGCGTCGAGATTGGAAATCGTGATCTGTACCGTGTCGCCAGCGATCAGGTCGACGCTGGTCCTGAGCCCAAGATCTGCGGGCCATTGCGGAACCCAGAATTCGGGATTCAGTCCATGCCCCTTGAGCTGGGCATGGACTTGCAGCTGCTCCTGCCATTGCACGCTGCCCTGCGCAGCCAGGTCGCCGGATTCGCCGGTGAGCTCTGCCCGAAAGCTTTGCAATCCGACAAGATTTCCCGCCAACTCAAGTTGCACCAGCTGGCGCGGGAGCTGGCTGCCAACGACCTCGGCCCACAAGTTGGCGGCATATCCTTGCGTATCACCATTGGCCCGAATCTGGCCCCGCGCACTGCGCCAACTCGGCTGCGTCAGGGGCCAACCCAGCTCGGTCCAATCCAGCGACAGGCGACAATCAGCGATGGGCCACAGGCAGGCGGCGTTACCCTGGATGCGGCCAGGGCCATCAAGCTGGGTGAGCTGCAGGCGTGTCAGGCTGAGCGCTGCGCTCTGAATGCGCCCATCCAGCTCCGCGCTGGCCAAGACCACACCCGGCCAGTCGAGTCTCTCCACGCGCAATTCCACCAGTTCGCCAGCGCTTCGCCCATTCAAAAACAGTTTGGTGATCTGCTGCGCCGGGGTTTCCCCCTCGCCCCAGCGGAGGTCAAAAACCTTCATGCCCTGCAAACTGATTCGAGGCAACTTTGGCCAGTTGAAACTCTCAGTGTCACCCGGATCGCTGTCCGAAGCCGGCTGAATCTGTATATGCGGCGAAAGCAACACCAGTTCGTTGATCCGCAGCGTAGCGTTCCACAATGCCGAAGGCTTCCAGCTCAGCCAGCCCTGACGCAGGTGGATGGTTGCCGCGGGTGTTTCCAGGCGCAGGTTTTCGACCTGAATGCGGTCAAAAATGCGACCAGAAACGCGTTCGATACTCAGGACGGGCGCCAGACCCGGCCCGATCCGCGCCCACATCCATCGAAGGCCGGCCTCCGTGCTAAGGAACACCCCGGCCCCAATTAAAGCCAGCACCAGACCCAATGCCGGCGACAGCCGATAGAGAAACCAGCGGGTCACAAGTCGGCTCCAATGCCAACGTGGATGCGAAAGCTTTCATTGGGGTC
>JBFIIN010000239.1:0-5817 GCA_041601225.1 Oceanococcus sp. | reverse complement strand
CCGGAACCTTCGCCTTCTGTCTCGCGAATTCATAGGCCCGCGCGGCGCTGCCGATTTCGGCCAGACGTGCGGAATGATCCTCGCTCAGATTCTCCTGCGCCTTTCGCAATTCGCCGTGATCCAGCCATACGCCACGGCAACTGGGGCATCGATCGATGTCTATTTCGCCTTCGTACTGCTGATGCCGAAGATCAGCTTGGTCGTTCGGACACTTCATGGGCTGCGCAACCTGGACTGGAAATTTGTCTGTAGATTACCTGAGCTCATCTCTGTTCGGGTTTAAACGGCTAGACTCAGATATCGGCTGGCACACCGCAGCCGGCTTGATGATATGCAAGGGCAGCCATGCGCGAAGTCGAAATCAGCAAAGAACCCGTGGAGCTGTACAAGATTCTCAAATTCGAGGGGCTGGCCGCCAGTGGTGCCGAAGCGAAAGGGCTGATCGCAGCTGGGCAGATCCGGCTGAACGGCGAGGCGGAAACACAAAAGAGAAAGAAGATTTACGCGGGCGACATCGTCGAGTTCAATGGCGAGCGCTTGCTGATTCGTGGACCGGGCTAGCGACATGGGGCGCCGCGGCATGGTCCCCGCCGCCGCCAGGCATTGATGTGCCACCGGCCCTGCGGCAAGATCAATGCAAAAGGGGCCGCACGCGGGGATTCGCCTGGCGGGTCGGCCTCCTGAAATAACTATTGCCCGCGGCGGCAGGCTGGTCCGCACGCCGGGCCTGGAGAATGTCATGCGCTCGATGCCAGGTTTCAACGGGACCGCGAAGCTGTTGATCGCACTGCTTGCCGGACTTTTGCCAACCGTTCAGGTGGAGGCCTTCCCGGTAGCGTCGAACGCCGCGAGTTACACCGCTTGCGGTCGGGTGTTCCCGGATCCGCACGCGTTCTGGCCCAGTCCAAGTGCCGCGCCGCTGCAGTCGCCCTGGGCCAAGGGCAACGCAAGTTGTCGGGCGGTCGATTTCCTGCCCTGGCAGGCAAGCCTCGATGGCCTGGCTTTTCTGGCGAGCGAGGAGATGTTCGGCGATTTTGTGGAGGTCTATGACTTGTCCGATCTGGATGGGCCCTATGCCGAGGCGCTGGATTTCGCCAACGGTGAGGGAAGTTCGGCCGGCCTGCCCACCACTACGGGCGAGCGCGACAAGGCGCCGATGTATCTGATTCGGGTCACCGACGAGACCGATGGTCTGATACCCATAGCAGAGCGCGAACATTTCGTGTTTACCCTGTCCATTCACGGCATCGAGAAAGCCGGCATTGAAGGGGGCATTCGGGCCATCGAAGATCTGGCCACCTGGGCATCCTGTGAGAAGCACGGCGATGCCTCGCCCGCCAACTGCGCCCAGGAGCAGGCCGGACCCTCGAATCCGCATCCCATTCTGGAAACCCTGCCCGGCGAATCGGTGACCGCTGGGGAGGCATTACGCAAATCCAGTGTCTGGTTCGTGCTGTCCAACCCCGATGGCTGGCGCCGCGGCGACAAGCAAGGCGGTGGCTTCTTTTACCAGCGCTACAACGGCAACGGCATGGACATGAATCGGGATTGGCCCACGAAAGGCTGGACCTTCCGCCCTTTCACGCCCTGGTCTGAACCGGAAACTCGCGGGGTCGGCAAGGCGCTCAAGGCCATCAAGCCGCAGTGGGGCGGGGGGCTGGATCTGCATGGGCAGATTATCGATCGCGCGTTCAGCTTCACGCTGATCGGCGGAGGCGAGCGCCCCTACGGCAAGGACCGACGGGTCTTGCAGTATGTGAAGGGCGCCTGGGCCGATGCCGAACAGAAGCTCGCCTGGCACCCGCTGATCAAGCCCAACGACGAGCCGGAAGCTTGCGTGTTCGGTGCCGGTGGTACCAGCGAGGATCCGGATTGCGATCTGACCAACCGCATTTACGGCGTGCAATGGGGCACGATCTGGGACACGATCGATTACACCGTGAGCGGTGACATGGGCAGCTGGATGGATTCGCCGCTGGGACTGAATGCGGACGGGATTGACAATGAGATGTCGCTGTCGCATCTGAGCAATTGCGGCGTTGGCAGCTGCTATCTCACCGAATTCGAGCAGCTGCACGTGGACGGCAACAAATCGCTGATCTACGCCATGATCCACTACAAGCTGACCCCGGAAGACCAGACCTTCCGCTACCGCGGCCGCGCCGCCTATCTGTACAACCCGCGCGTACTGGCTGATCCGGGCTCGCCGCCAATCGACGCGTCGCTGCTGGCGTTGCCGACCCAGGACGACGAATCCACCGGCAGCCAGACCCATTTGCGCGACGAATCGACCTGGGAGTTCACCGTGGCGGGGCCTGGCGAGCAGATCTACAACGGTGGACTATCTGTGGAGTTCACGCTCAGCAACGTGCAGGGCGTTTCGGCTGGTTCACGCAATGCCTTTGCCATCGACCGGCGGCTGCAGGAGGGCGAGGAGCCCGATCCCCAGCGCGGCGATCTGGCGGATGGCTGGCAGACCATGAACAGCTATTTCAATCAGTCCGATCTCTACGCCCAGGGCGGCGCACGCATCGATGTGAATGGCCCTCCGCCAGGTCTATATCGGCTGCGCGTCAGCGGCGGGGTGCCGATGACCTGGTCTGCTGAAATTCGCTACACGAAAGAACCGGCCTGGCCTGACCCGGGCCAGCTGCCGTTTACAGCCAGCAATATGCGCTTCTTTGACATGCTGGCCGACTTCGTGCCTGAGGCTGCGCATCGGCTGGTGCGGGTAACGCCCGACGAGGTGCTGGCCGGAACCGTGGATTTGACCGCTTTCGATACGGTCATCGCGGTCGACAATGCCTTTCTGCCGGGGGTGACATCGACAGCCAAGCGTCGCCGCGCAGCATTGTCGATCGATGAGAGCCTGACGGTGCCCGCGGCTCTGGGCGGGGCGCGGACCTCGCACTCCACGGTCAGCTACGAATTCGATCTGGACGCCGAATTGGTCGCCGAATTGGACTGGATCGATGTTGCGATTTCCCATCCGCTGCCAGGCGATATGGATGTCTATCTGCAGATTCAGCGCCCGGATGGCAGCTGGTCGGCGGATCTGGCCGGCGGTACGACCGCGGGTTTGTTCGGCGATGCCCTGGCCTATGCCTTGCCGCAGGCCGGACGTTATCGGGTGCAGGTTGTCAATGTCGCTGCCGAAGCCCAGCACGCGGATCTGGCGATTCGGTTCCGGACCGCCGCTGACATCGTCGATCCGGCCACCACCGTGGTGGCGGTGGATCGTTCGCCTGCCGACAACATCGATACCCGGGTCAGCGGGCGCACTGAAGCGGACCGCGAGCGTATGGCGGCGCTGGCGCGCGCCTTTGTTGAACAGGGCGGCAATCTGGTGCTGACCGACGACTCGCTGCGCGCGCTGGAATGGATGGGGGTGCTGCCCAAGCGCGCGGTGAGCCGTACTTCGGTCTATGCCGGGCATGTGCTGTTTGAATATGACGATCCGGTGGCGGGCACGGTTGTCACCTATGACGACCCATTGGCGCGTAACGTCGATCAACCCGGATCGGCCGAGGGCGCCGGGCATCGCCACCAGGTCACCGAGCCGATTCCCATCGGCTACGCGATTGAGGATCTGAACGGCGGCGACTTTCTGAGCCTGCCGCAGTGGTATGTGAATCGCGAGCCCTGGGAGGCCGCGGGCGGTCGAACGGTTGGCCGCGTGGCGGGCGGGGATGTCACTTTGGGCGAAATCCCGGTCGGCGACGGCGTGGTGCGGATCATCGGCTCGCTGCTGCCATTTCCCACCGCGCGCTTCGACCATCCCTATGGCCTGGGCAACTATGCGCTGACCTGGACCGGATACGAGCTGGCGAGCAATCTGTTCAGTTGGGAAAATCCCCATGGTCCGGGCGCGACGCCAGCGCGGGCGACGCCATCCACCCCGCCACGTGGCGGCAATTTCGGCGGGCTGGAATTGCTGCTCGTGCTGATGTTGGTCGCCGCGCGGCGCTTCCGCGAATGATCGTCAGAGCCGCCCAGTGGGTCTTGCTGGGCGGTCTGCTGTGTTTGAGCTGGCCCTCGGTTGCGACATTCAGCGAGGAGCGCTGGCAGGCCAGGCTGGACAGTGGCAAGCCGATCGAAATGGTCCTGCGCCGACCCGCGGAGGTCGCCACGCCCCGCCCGGCCATCATCCTGTTCGGTGGCTTTGGCAGCGCGGCGCAGGTCCTGGATGCAGTTGATGCGGCGCCCGATTACATCCGGGCCAGCTTTGCATACCCCTGGACTCCGCCCGCCCGGATCCGCCCCTGGACAATCCCGGCCTTGCTGAAAGATTTCGAGGCGGCCGTCGCGGACACCTTCGCCGGGATCAACCTGCTGGTTGCCAGCTTGCGCGCTCGCGCGGATGTGGACGCCACCCGCATCCATATCGTGGGTGTCAGCGCCGGGGCACCCTTTGCCACCATAGCTGGCGTTCGCGAGCGTGTGCCCGCCGTGGTCATCGTCCAGGGTTACGGCGACCTGGGCGCGGTGATCGGTCGCCAGTTTGAATTGTCCTGGGTGCCCAAGTTCGGCCGCTGGAGCGCATGGCCGGCCCGTGCCCTCGGGCGTTATCTGGTCTGGCAGCTGGATTTGCCGGCCCCCGAGGACGCGGCTCGCCGCTTTACCGCGGAGCAGCGCGTGCTGTTGGTCACCGCGCGGCAAGATCAACGCATTCCGGCCCAGGCCGCGGAGTTATTGTGGTCGGCAATCCAGGACAGCCCGGCCCGCGCAAGCCGGATCGATTTGCCGGGCGAGCATCTGCGTGGTCTTGATGATCCGGCAATTGCCGAAATACTGCGGCGCGTGCTGGGATGGGCGGGGCAGGGACACTAGCCCCACCATCCGGTGGCGCGGATGATTGCCCGGGGGTGTGCAGCAGGCGCCGGGCCAGCGTAAACTTCGGGGTCTTGTGGTCCGGGGCCCAAAAAAACCAAGAAACCCGGAACGCGTTCACATCATTGGAGAGCTGCAAATGAATTTACCGATCAAGCCGGCCGCGGCCGCGCTGTCCCTTGCTTTTACGCTGGCCTTTGCCGGCCCCGTTGCGGCCAGCTGCGAGGTCGTAACCGACGCCAGCCTGGACATGCTGCCCCAACTGGACATCGTAAGCGCCTCCTTGTTCAAGGACGGCGGTAGCATCGGCGCGACTATTGAGGTCACCGATCTCAACCTGCCCAGCGTTGATGCTGACTATCTCGTGCACTGGGTTGATCAAACCGGTGCCGGATACTTCATCGCGGTCGGCGTGCTTGTCGATGCCGCGCAGGGCGCGATTGGCGAGCATACCGCTGACATCGGGACTTACGATCCCGCGACCGGGATTTACACCTGGAACGCCGATGCCGAGGGCGTCAGCTCGGTAGAGGGCAATACCCTGACCGTGCTGGTTGACGAGTCCTGGGTCGGTTACCCCTCGGGGACCTTGACCGGAATCGGCGCCGTGACCACGGAGTACTTCACCGGTTTGTACCCGGCCAATTACGACTCCACCGACAATGACGGCGAATGGCGGGTTGGCGACAGCTGTGGCAAGAGCGAGCCCGCGGTCGATCCTGAACTGCTCGCGGCAGTGCCGCGCGCGGCTGCCGGCGCCGGTGGTTCGCTGGGCTGGCTGGGCCTGCTGCTCGTGCTGCCGTTGCTGAGCCGCCGCCGCTGAAGCGCGGGGCGCAAGCCCCTGCCCAGATCGCCGGTTCCGGGGCTTGCCCCGGGGCCGGTCAGTCGGCCCGAGCCAAACTGGTTTGACACCGTGAGGCCTGCGCGGACCGGTCCGGTGCAAGCGGCGGATCGGCGCTCGTCAGGCAATCGCAGCGCTTGGGCGCT
>JBFIIN010000238.1:0-5848 GCA_041601225.1 Oceanococcus sp. | reverse complement strand
GCGCCACCCAGCCGCAGCAGCCAGTCTCCCGCCTCATAGGCACTCGCGGGCAGGCTGATCGCCACGGTCGCCCCGGCGACCCACAAAGCTGCAAATTTTGCTCTTAATTTCATTGAGTTACTCCGACAGCACAGATGGTTTTCGGCGCCACTCTATAGTGCGGTGCAGCATCGCGAATTGACGCAGGTCAAGACGCTTCGCGGTCATCGGTCGCGCTCTCGCCTGGACGCCCGGCTGCCGCCAGCTTCGCCCCTTGATCTGCGTCATGGTGATCAAGCGCGCCCGCTCCATGCTCGGCGCTGGGATCGCCGCAGCGGGAGGATGAGAATGAGTGACATCCTCAGCTTTTTTGACGATCTGGTTGCCGGCTTGTGCGGGGAGCGTGAAAAGCCGGCAAAGACGACCGGGCCATCGCTTACCTCTACGACGAGATCATCCGGCCGATGACAGCGGCAGTTCAGCCCAGCAAAAGCCATTCAGCGTTCGAACATGTTGAATCCCCCCATGTTTGCCTGGCCCGGCGAGCTGGCGGTGCGGCAGGCGCCAGCGCTGGTGCTGGCCTCGCTGATCTGGGACTCGAAACCCGCCGGACTCGGGAAGCTGAGATTCCGGAACTCCGGCGGCCGGGTGGCGCCGGGAATCTCGTTCTGGCCCAGATCACCGAACCGGTCTGGGCAGTACGGGCTTCGTGCAGCTCGCCCAGCGCCGGCCCTGATCCCGGCGTGCTATCCCTGCTGACCCGACGCGATGCGACGGTCTGGTCGAAGATCCCGGGGCGGCCGCGGCTCCCCGTTGACTACCGCCTCGCCGGTCGCGGGTCCCGGCAATGCGGCGGCTGCCGGATCGGGCGGGCAACGGAGGTCACCGATGTCGCGGGCGCCCGGCACCGGTGCGGGCAGATGGCAGCGCAGCCGGCGTCCGGCGTAGAGGCGCAAGTCCTCCCGCAGGTCGCCGTCAGTGGCTTCCAGCACGAAGAATCCGCCCGCCTCCACGGCGCTGGCCGCGGCACCCAGCACCACCCGGGTGATGTCCTGGCTCGCGCGACCGAACAGGGTATGCAGGGTCTGCGCCCGGGTGGCAAATAGACCGTACTGGCCCGGCATCAGGGCGAGGCTTTGGCCGCTGGCCGACAGGCGCAGCGGCGCGCCCGCCGCCGGTAGCAGCTTGAGGTTGCTGGCGCTGTAGGGAGGCAACGGGATGTAGGCCGGCGCCGCGGCGCTGACGCGGCCACGGCCCTGACCGTTGACGAGGACATCGACCTCCTCGGAGCCGCCACCGTCGACCTGGACCAGCACCCCCGCGCGCCCCGGATCGCGGTGGAACCAATGGGCGCCGGCGGCGGTCACCAACCAGCCGAGGCGGGATTGCACGGTCAGTTGACTGCTGTGTGGCGAATCCGTCTGCTGCCGTAGATCAAGCCGGAAGGACTGGCCGAGCCCCTTGAGCTCCGCACCCAGTCCGACCTGCGTGCGCGTCAGGCTGGCTTGCAGCCGGTGGCCGCCCGAGAGCGCGGTGTCGTGTCGCAGGCGCCAGTCGTAGGCCTGCGCTGTATCGCTGGCCAGCCGGCTCGCAAGGCTGGTGCGGTCGTGGCCGGCCAGCGCGAGCTGGAAATCGAGCTGCAGCCGCGGGTCACCGTCGTTGTGACCCAGAGCCAGAGTAAAGCGACTGTGGCGCAGCCAGGACGCGCGCAGCGGGCGCGTGTAACGCAGGTTCAGCGCCTGCACCCGGGCCTTGTCATGGCGCGACTGCTGCGCGCGTAGCGACAGCTGACCGCCGGCCCAGCCAGAAAATGCTTCCAGGGACAGGCTGCGGCCCGCCGTTGTTGCCGGCACGGGATCCCGGGGGTCTGGCGTTCCCGCTGCGTGGCGCACAAAGCTGCGCCAATGCCAGCGCGATCCCAGGCGCCCGCTGAGCTGGACAAGGGCGCCGCGTCCACCGCGTGGGCCGCCGAAGGCGCGCAGGTCAATGCTCAGATCGGGCAAGAACCAGCGGCCGGCGAGCTGCAGAGACTGACGCTGGCCGGAGAGCAGCGTATCGGCCCCCAGCACCAGTCGCTGGGCGGCGCGCCAGCGCACCCCACCGCCCAGCACGGGCTGAGCGGCGTATCGCCCCAGCCAGCCCCCGCCGCCCTGCTGTGGAAATCCGGCCCAGAAGCCGAAGATGCGTCGCTCCGGTGTCGGCAACCGGGCGATGTTGATGAAGAATTGGCGCTGTGTCTGCACCGTTCCCCCAGCGTGGATTTGAATCTCCAGCTCGTAGGCGCCTTCAGGCAGGGCGCGGGTGTCGATCTGCTGGTAGCCGGCTGGATACGGCGCCGCCGATTCGATGACGCCGTCGCGCAGCAGCAGCACGGTCGAAGCCTGGGACAGGTTCAGCTCGATCGGGCTGGCTCCGGCCCCGTCGGCTTGCGCGCCGAGGCGCTCGACATCGGTGCCCAGACTCAGCCCCAGAAGCCGCAGCGCAGGCTGCCCGGCCAACAGGGTGTGCGACTCGAGGCCGACCCCGAGCGTCAGCGTATCCATCTGCCGGCGGGCGAAGAAGCGCTCGGCCCGCAGGCGACCCTTGCCGAGGAACTGGTCCGCAATCAGAACGCTGCGCCCGCGGGCGTAGCTTTGGGCCAATCGCGCGCCATACTCAGGGGCCTGCCCCAAAGGCCAGCCCCGGGCCCCGGAACCAAAGGCGCTGAGGTCCAGTCGGTTCATCAGCGACCAGTTCGAGGGGGGCGGTGTTTGCTCTGCGCCGTCGGTCGGTCGCGGCAACCAGTCCAGCGGCACGCGAAGATCGAGCCGGCGACCCATCCGGTCGAGCCGGGCGCTCAGACCCGGCGAGCAGGCCTCGGGCAGGGCGCAGGATGCCGCCCGGGGGATGCGCCCTGACAGGCGCACGGCCAATCCTGAGCCGGGATAAGCGGCAGCGATGAGTCCGGGATCGTCCAGCGAGATCCAGTCCGCGCCGAAGGCGACCCAGGCGAAAGCGGCGAAACGGCCATTGACGCTGATGCGGGCCCGCATTTCGGAGTAGACCGGAAGCGCCTCGAATCCAGGCGGCAGGGCGGTCGCAATGCGCGCGGCGCCGGCCGGACAGGCAACCGCCAGCAGCAGCGCACCGAGCTTGCCGATGGCGAAGCGGCCCGGCTCAGAGTTCGATGCGCTCGCCACCTGGCTGCACGGTAAAGCGCAGGGTGCCGGTCGCCGATGGCAGTTCGACACGTTCGACCCCACCGACAAAGACTCGCGGCAGCGCGATCGTTTCGCAGCGCCCGCCGGCTTCGCAGTAGCGCCCCACCGAGAGTTCGGCAAAACTGCTGCCGTCGTTCTCGAGGGTCAGCAGGCGGCCATCGCGCCGGATCCTCAATTGCGGGCGGCCCCCATCCGGGCGCGAGAAGACCCAGACCCCGTAGCCGACCAGGACCTTCACCGCGACCTCGCTGCTGCTTTGCGCCTGGCCCACGCGGGGCGAAACCTTGACCTTGAACACGCGATCTGCCGGCGGATGGCCGAGATTCAGCAGCCGAATCCGGCGAACATCCCCGGGCGCCAGCGTCAGGCGTCGCGGCGCCAGCAGCAGGCCGGCCTGGCGCGGGTCGTCCACGCGCGCTTCACGTTGCGTGGGGCGGCGTGCGTCGAAGACCTCGAATATTTCGGCCTCGACATAGGCGGTCTCGGCGCCGCTGTTGCTGACCCGGATCGCGCCGTCAGTCCGGCTCACATCGATGAACAGAGGGTGGACCTCGATACCGGCCGCGGCGGATCCGGCCAGGCACATCAGCGTGATCCCGGCGATGCGGAGCAGCACACTGCGCATGGTGATCTCCCGAAAATCGGGCCGCGAAACCGCGGCCCGGAGCTTCAGAGGTTGGGTGTAACGGTCAGCGAAAGGATGTCGCTGAACGTGAACTGGGTGCCGAACAGGTTGTTATCTTCGATATATTGATGGAAGCTGCCGGACACCGACGCGGCCGAAAGATACAATTTCAGGCTGGCGTTGGTGCCCCCGGTGCCGGAGCAGTTTTCGTCGCTCATCGCCGAGATGTCGGTGAAGTTGCCTGGGCCGTGCCTCAGCAGCGCGCCGCTGCCACTGCCATCGTTCGGGTAGGTGAAGACCGAGTTATAGCTTCCTGCCGGCTCGCCCATTCCGCCGTTGAGCTGCAGCTGGTGGTCGCCCGTGCCGGTGTTGCTGCTGATGGCCTCGATCGTGAATCCCCCCGGCGCCGAGCTATAGACACACAGCGGCAATTCATCGATGTTCACCACCGTGGAGGTCTGTTCATATTCAGTGTCCCCGAAGTCCAGCAGATAATCCCCCAGACCCGAGATTTTGACCTGCGCGGGGGCGCTGACGTTGGCGGTTATACCGATCTGGGTCTGGCCGGTGGAAGAACTGCTTGACAGGCTGCCGTCGCTGGCCGCCTGCGCGGTACCCGTGAGTGCCAGCGCGCAGAAAATTATCGGTCGCAGTGTTTTCATGGTGCCCTCCCTCGAGGATGCGTGTGAGTGACGGGTTCAAGGCTAGGGAGCGACGCTGCTGTCGGGAATATCCCAAATGGGGTAGTGGCAGCGCCGCGGCTCAGACGCCATGACCTGCGCCCGCCGGCAGCCGATCGGCGCCCCGCCGGGCGGATGCGTCTGCCATGGATATTCCGGGCCGGTATCCCGATTGGGGTATTCGCCTGCGGCGGCTACGCATCTACGATGACAGCTTGCGTTTTCGGAGCTCCGTGATGCCCCAACTGCTGAGTGTCTGCGCGCTGCTCGCGTTCTTGATCCTGACCGCGGCGCAGATGGCTGCTTTCGACCTGAAAGGCGGTGGCTGGCAGTCCGCCCCGGAGATGATGCTGGTCGCTGCGGTGGGATGACAGGACCAGGATGCGCAGGCAGACTGCCGATAAAAGAGAGTGCCGCGCGCGAGCTCAGGCCGCGCGCGCAGGGGGAATCCGATCGTGGCTGGACGGATAGGGTATGGCGTCGTCGCAACTGTCGCCCTGATGGCCGTGCGGCCGTGTCCGGCCCAGCCGATCAGTTTGCCTGACGCGCCTCCCCCGGAGGTGTCGCCGCCGCCCACGCAGATTGAGGAAATCGTCGTCACCGCGCGACGCTACAGCGAGGTGCTGCGGGCGGTGCCGATGTCCGTCAAGCCAGTCAGCGGCGCACAGATCGAGCGCGACAACCTCGCCGATCTGTACGAGTTGGGCGCGACGGTGCCCGGCCTGTCGTTGCTCGCAACGCCGACCTTCAACTTCGTGTTCATGCGGGGCATCGGCTCGGGTTACAACCGCGGTTTTGAGCAGTCCGTCGGGATTGTCATTGATGACGTCTACTACGGACGCCCTTCCTACATCTCCAACGCGCTGGTCGACCTGGCCGGCGTCGAAGTATTGAAGGGACCGCAGGGCACTTTGTACGGCAAGAATTCCTCGGCGGGACTGATCCACCTCAAAAGCGCCGCGCCGGGACCGGTCTGGCAGGCCGGTCTGGACCTGCTCGGCGGCACGCGAGCCCGCCGCCGCTGGCGCGGATTCGCTGGCGGGCCGGCCGGCCCCACGCTGGCCTGGCGGGCGGCAGCGGTGGGCGACGCGCAGCGCGGCGATGCGGAAAACACCACGCTCGGCAGTCGCGGCGAACGCAATCTGGACAACACGCATGGGCGGCTGGCGCTGGTCTGGCTGCCGCATCCGGCCTGGTCCGGGTGGCTCACCGCGAACACCGGTGGCGTGGACCAGCAAGGTTCCGGGACCCAGCTGGCCGCCGTTCGCCCGCGTCACCTTGCCGCCATGCGGGTCTACGACCCAGCGACCAGCGATGATGGGCTGGACGACCGGACCCATCAGGATTTTCCCGGATTCGTGCGG
>JBFIIN010000237.1:0-5874 GCA_041601225.1 Oceanococcus sp. | reverse complement strand
GCCAATCTGGCCTACCGGCTGAGTGAACCGGTGGCCGGTGTTTACAACGATCAGCAGCAGGCGCTGGCGCTGTACGCCGGGAATGTCGACGCCTTTGCGACCACGCTGCTGATCGACGACCTGTATGCCGGAATCAATCAGACGGTGATGCCGGGGCCGGGCTATCACGAGCGCCAGTTCCATAGCGGCGCCAATATTGCGGTGGAGCAGGGCGAACTGGCCCAGCTGCAACGCTATGGCCTGTTCGTGCCCGCGGAATACGCGGGCGAGCCCACCCCCATCAGTTACTGGCTGCATTACCGCGGTGGCAAGGCGCATTCGGGTGCAGCCTGGACGCCGCGACTGATCGCCGAGCTCGGGGCCAAGCCGGGGCATCTGGTCGCCACGCCGCATGGCCGGGGCACCTCGAGCTGGTACACCACCGATGCGCATCAGGATGTGTTCGAGGTCATGGCCGATGTCGAGGGCCTGTTCAATGTGGACCCGCTGCGCCGCTATCTGTCCGGCTACTCCATGGGCGGTTATGGCACTTACTTGTTCGGCCTGCTATATCCGGATCTGTTTGCCGCGGGTTTCAGCAGCTCGGGCGCGGTCACCCAGGGCGCCTGGACCGGATACGGTCCCGATGAACCCGAATGTGAGGCGGACGCCCAGTACATTCCCGGTCTGGATGAAAGTGGCAACCTGTGCTTCATAGAGGCCAATGATGGCGATGCCAATGCCCAGCTGAATTTCCGCATCCTGGAAAACGCGCGGCATCTGCCGCTGGCCATACATCACGGCACCAACGATGAGCTGGTGCTCGTGACGGGCGTGCAGGCCATGGGCCTGCGTCTGGCCGAACTGGGCTACCGTTACGATCAGCTGACTTTTGCCGGCTATGAGCATTTCAGTCAGGCCGCAATCGATGAGTGGGCTGAAGGTGCGCGCTATATGCACCAGTTCAGTCAGCAGGCCAATCCGCGCCAGGTGACTTACAAGCTGGTGCCGGCGCTGATCAACGCGCTCAATACGGTGAAGCCGGATCCCCGCGACGCGGTTTTTGATTTTCGCCCGGACGGGGCGCACTGGATCGATGAGTTACGCCTGGCCGCCAGCGCCGGTGATCCGGCCGACCCCAAGGTCTTTGGCAGCATCAGCGCGGAATCGCGGGCCCTGCCTGGCCCCAATGTCCTGACGGTGCCGCGCAGCGGCGCCCAGGATGGCAGTACGCCGGTGCTGGCCGTGGGGCATTCCACGCCCTTTGTGCGCCACGGCATGGACTGGGTCGCGGTCGGCGAGGCCTCGCTGGCCAACGAATTCAGCGCGACCGTGCGGGGGCTGGCCAGCGGGCGCTTTGATGTTCCGCGCATGGCGCTGGATCTGGACCAGGTGGTGCGCGGCACCCTGACCAGCGATTCCGCTTTCGAGCTGACGCTAGCTGGCCTGACCCGGCGGGTTGATGTCTACGTCGATAGCCTGCTGGTGGCCGCCGATGTGGACGGCGATGTGACCGTGGCATTGGCCGCGGGACAACGACAGTTGCAACTGCAGCCCACCGGCACCCCATTGTTGAGCGTGGCCCCGGGTACGCCAGGTCCGCTGGCCAGCCAGTGTCTGACCCTGGGCGGCCCGGCTGATTTCTGTGCGCTGCTGGATATCGTCCCGGCCATGCCTGGCGCCGAACTGGCGGCGGCCTGTCGGGGTTTCGGCGGACCGGACGCGCTGTGCCGGCTGGCCGATGCCGATGGCTTGCTGCTGCCAAGCCTGGATGCCCTGGCGCGCGGCTGTGATCCGCTGGACCCGGCGCATTGTCTGTTCCCGTTCCCCTCGGACCATTTCACCGCCTCGGCGGTGCCCGGAGCCCCGCAGTCGGCCGAGCAGGGCGGGACTGGCCGGCGGGTGAATTTCAATCCCTTGGCCATGCCCCGCAATCTGGCCGGCAAGCCCATCGATCCCACCGAGTGGAACCGCAACGACGGTTTCTCGCCGGGCGCGATGATCGTGGCCTATGTGCCGGGACTGGCCGTGGAACGCGATGCCGACGGTGCGCCCACCGGGCCGGTGCGCGGCGCCGTGCCGATCACCCGGCTGGCCGACTACGCGGACCCGGACGCTCCGATTCTGGTCCTGGACGCCGAGACCGGCGAGCGCCAGCCGATCTGGGCGGAAATTGATCTCAATGCCGGCCTGCTGCTGCCGGCTGAAGGCATAGCCTCGCCCTTGCCGGCCCAGCCGGCATTGATCATCCGCCCGGCCCGGAATCTGGCCGAGGGGCGGCGTTTCATCGTGGTGCTGCGCAATCTGCAAGGCGAGTCCGGCGAGATTCTGAGCCCCGCCGCGACCTTTGCGGCCTGCCGCGATGGCGCGGCGCTGCCGCCGCTGTCGCTGCGCTGTAGCGCGCTGGAAGAGGGCGTGTTTGCTGTGCTGTTCCCACCCGCTGGCCCGGCTCCGGTGCCGGGTCTGGCGCGTGAGGAGCTGTATCTGGCCTGGGACTTCACCGTGGCCAGCGAGCGCTCGCTGGCGCATCGCTTCCTGCATATGCGCGACGATGCCTTCGCCAGCCTGGGCGAGACCGTGGCCGTGCTGCCCGGCGAGCCCGGCTATGTCATGGGTCGCGCGCCCAGCTTCAGTATCGATTCGATTACCGAGAATCCGCGCGGCAATATTGCGCGGCGGATTGAAGGCACGATCACCGTACCCAGTTATGTCGTGCCCAGCGATCCCTCACCGCTGGAGCAGCCGGGCGCCCAGGATTTTCTGGCCCAGCTCAAGACCCTGTATCCGGCCGAGCTGCGCGCGGCCTACGACGGCTGTCGCGACGTGGCGCCTCTGGGCGAACTGTGCGCGCCCTTTGATCCGCAGGGCGTGGATTTCGTGGCCACCACCAGCGCGCCGCCCAATCGGCTGTTCTACAACCCGGCCGACAATCCGCTCAATACCTACCCGGGCGGCGATGATCTGCCCGACCGGCCGACCGCGCTGGCCAGCATGACCAAGCCCTTCACCTGCAATATTCCGCGCGCGGCGCTGGGTGGTCGGGACTTTGCGACGGCCACTCCCGACAAGCTGAATCCGGCGCGTCCCTCGCTGTACGGGCATGGCCTGCTGGGCAGTCGTGGCGAGGTCAATTCCGGTCATGTCGCCGATATGGGCGATGCGAGCAACATGATGTTCTGCGCGCTGGACTGGTTCGGCTTCGCCGAAGGCGATCTGGCCAATATCGCGACCATATTGGTCGATATTTCCAATATGCCGGTGCTGCCCGATGCCTCGCAGCAGGGCATGTTGAACATGCTGTTCCTGGCCCGCGCCCTGCGCCATCCCGATGGGCTGGCTGCGCACCCGGCCTTCCAGGTCGGCGGCCAGCCGGTATTCAACACCAGTTCGGTTTATTACGACGGCAATTCCCAGGGCGGCATCATGGGCGGCCCGCTGGTCGCCGTATCGCGCGATATCGATCGCGGCGCTTTGGGCGTGCCGGGCATGAATTATTCGACCCTGCTGCAGCGTTCGGTGGATTTCGACCCCTTCGCCATACCCCTGTACCTGTCCTATCCGCAGGATCTGGACCGGATGCTGGTGTTCAGCCTGATGGAAATGCTCTGGGAGCGGGCCGAGAACAATGGCTATGCCCAGCATCTGGGCACCGCCAACGGCAGCAACACCCCGTACCCGAACACGCCGGACAACGAGGTGCTGTTGCAGGTCGGCTTCTCCGACCATCAGGTGACGATGTGGAGCGCCGATGTCATGGCCCGCACCGTCGGCGCGGTGGTGGATCGCCAGGATCTGGCCTTCCCGGACCGGCATCCCGATGAGCAGGAATATGCCTTGCTCGATGATGTCGCCGATCCGGCGGGTTTGGCTTATGACGCCAGCGACCGTTATCACGGCTCGGGTCTGGTGATCTTCGATGAGCCCTGGGATGCCAATCCGGATGCGCGTTGTCGCAATGATCACACCGACCCCGCGCCGATTGGCAATGTACCGCCGCGCGGCACCGGATCGGATCCGCATGAGTGTCCGCGCCGCGAACCGGCGGCGCGCTGTCAGAAATCTCACTTCCTGCACCCGCTGAGCGTGCTGCTGAATGTCGCCGGGGTGCAAAGCGACGCCGACTGCCCGGCCATACCCGGGCTGCCTCCCGCACCAGCGGCCGGCTTGCTGGCGACTGCTGCCGATGCGCCGAGTCTGGGCGTGGCCTGTGCGGCCTATGGCCTGGCCAGCAGCGATCCCTTGTGTGCGCAATTACAGACTGTGGGCGATGGCCTGAGCGGCCTGTGCGCCGGAACCGCGCCGGTGCCGGCGCTGTGCAGCGCGCCGGGCGGTAATCTGCACGCCCTGGTCGATGCCTGTTATGCGCTGAATCCGCAGGAAGCGGCGCTGCCCCTGTGCCGCAGCGTGGATGCCTTCATGCTGTCCGGCGCGGCCTATTGCCGGCAGCTGGCGGATGCCAGCAACGGCGCTGTCGTGCCCGAACTCTGCGCCTTGCTCGGCGGCGAGCAGATTTCTGACCGCGAACTGGTGGCCTTCGAGAACAGCTGGACCCATGAGGCACTGCGCCTGCAGGACGAGCTGGGCCAGAATCTGCCCTTGCGTCAGGCCAGCCTGATCACCACCCACAATTCCTTCAATGCCACGCAGGACAACTGGCCGCCGACCCTGTCCGGTTCGGATGCCAATCAGTTCTATGTCATTCCCGATCAGTTGCGCATGGGCACGCGCGGCATCGAGATCGATGTGCACTGGACCGTTGGGGGCAGCGGCAGCGCGGCGGATGGCCTGCGTCAGCCGACCGTCTGTCACGGCAATGTGGCGCACGCGGGCTGCAGCAGCGAACGGCCGCTGGAAGAGCTGCTGTGGGAAATCCGCGGCTGGATCGAAAGCGAACCCGCAGCAGCGCTGGTCATCGACGTGGAGGCCAATCTCGCCGAATTCATCGACGATCCCAGCCGCTCCTATGCAGGCACGGCGCAAGCGATCGAACGGGTCTTGGGCGATCTGATTTACCGCCCGGCTGATCACGGCGCGCGCTGCACCGATGCGGCTGCCGCGAGCGATCCGGCCTCCTGGCTGAATGTCAGCCGCGCGCAGATGCTCGCCGCGGGCAAGCCCATTTTACTGTACGCCGCAGGCTGCGGCGAAGGCCTGGAATGGCCGGCGCTATTCCATAGCAAGGCGGGTTCCAACCACAGCCAGGGTCAGCCAGATTCCTATGCGGAACTGGGTTACCCGAATTGCGCGACCAGCCTGGGCTTCAGCGCAGAGGATTACCGCGAACGCTGGACCCGGGTCTGGGAAGACACCACTTTAGTCGGCGCCGCTTCGGGTTCGGCTGGCGCGCGGATTACGCCAGCTGTGGCGCGTGAACTGATGCGCTGCGGGCTGAATATGCCCTCGCTGGATCTATTGACGCCCAGCGATGGTCGGCTGGCCGCCAGTGTCTGGAGCTGGGCGCCGGATGAGCCCGGCGCCGAGCCGGATCAATGCGCCTATCTGGCGGCTGACGGCCGCTTCCGTGCCGCGGATTGCCAGCAATCCCGGCCTCATGCCTGCGTCAGCGAGCAAGATGCCGAGCAGTGGCAGGTGGTGGGCAGCGGTCCCGGTCAGACCGCCCAGTGTCCGTCCGGTATGCGCTATTCGGTGCCCAAGAGCGGGCGCCATAACGAGTTCCTCAGGCAGGCCCTGCAGGCCGCCGGGGTCAGTGAAGTCTGGTTGAATTATCACAACGCCAGCGGCCACTGGTTGGCTGGCGACCGCGCGCAGATTGCCGCGCCCGCGCCGCAAGCCTTGCAGGCGGGTGTCGCCAAACGCCTGCTGCGAGTGCCGGTCGGCGTGCCCCTGGGCGGCTATCTGCGGCCCCCGGTCGGTGGCGAATATGTCCCGGGACTG
>JBFIIN010000236.1:0-5880 GCA_041601225.1 Oceanococcus sp. | reverse complement strand
CCGGGCTCCGCCTTCGAGGCGGTCACCGTCAATTCGGCCAACGAGGAACGCTTTACGGCAACCGGTGCCGCGGGCGCAGCGGCCGGATTGTACGAAGTCGAAATCACCCAGCTGGCGCAGGCGCACCGTCTGGCCTCGGCCGCGTTCACCGACTCGGATACCGATGTCGGCTACGGCAACCTGACGGTGGAGGTCGGGTCCGAAAGCTTTAGCTTGAGCATCGACAGCGCTGCGGCCAGCCTCAGCGAGATTCGCGATGCGATCAACACCGCGACTGATAACGCGGGAGTCACAGCCAGTATCGTCACCACCGACGATGGCGCGCGATTGATTCTCAAGTCCACCGAAAGCGGCGCGGATTCCGCTTTGCGGGTGACCGCCAGCGGTGGCGACGGCGGCCTGGACGCGCTGGTCTACGACGTCGGAGTCCTCGAAAACCTGAGCGTGCTTGACGCTGCGCAGGATGCCAAGATCAAGGTGGATGGATTCGTGGCGACCAGTGCGACCAACAATTTCGCCGGTGTCATCGAGGGCGTCACGATCAATGCCGTAGAAGCCGAAGCAGGCGTGGCCTACGACCTCAGCGTGGTGCGGGATGATGGCGCGATTCGCGCCGGAATCCAGAAATTCGTGGATCGCTTTAATAATGTTGCGACAACCGTCGCCAATCTGACCCGGGTTGGCGAAGATGGCCTGGGTTCGGTGCTGACCGGCGATTCATTGCTGCGCAATGCCAGCAATCAGCTGCGCTCCTACCTGGGCGGTCAGCTGGGCTCGGGCGCCTTGAGCACGTTGGCGGACCTCGGCATCGAATTCGACAATCAAGGAAAACTGAGCATCGACAGCGACGCGCTCGACGAGGTTCTGGCTACGAACTTCGTCGGCGTGGTGGCGTTTTTTGGCGGCGACAATGGTGTGGTGGCCAATCTGGATGGTCGAATCGACGCGCTGATTGACAGCGACGGACTGATTCAGGGCCGCGAGGACGGCCTGGAGCTTCGGCTGGACCGGATCGCGGATCAGCGCGTGGCGCTGGATCGCCGGATCGCCGCCGTGGAGGCGCGCTATCAGGCCCAGTTCAGCGCCCTGGATAGCCTGATCGCCCAGTTGCGCTCGACCAGCGACTTTCTGTCCAATCAGCTCCAGAACCTGCCGGGCTCGGCGCCCAGGCGTTGATCTCCGGGCTAGGGTCGCGTCTCTCATGCGACCAGCCCGCCGCCGGTCTGCGGGTCTTGCAGAGTCCCCGGACCGGGGTTCAGAAATCGCAGAACGTGCCGATAACTCCTGCAGCAACCCACCGTACGGAGAAAGACATGGCCGCAGCCGCAAAAGCCATCGCTCAATATCAAGGGGTCGATATCGACGCCGGGGTCAGCAGCGCCAACCCGCATCAGCTCATTGAGATGTTGCTGCGGGGAGCCCTGGACCGCATCGCCATCGCACGCGCCGCCATCGAGCGTGGGGATCTTCCCGAGAAGGCCCGGCGTTTGAGTACCGCGGTGGCCATTGTTCAGGAACTGGCCGCTTGTCTGAATCTGGAACAGGGCGGTGAAATGGCGGCCAACCTGCAACGGCTCTATGACTACCTGATGCGGCGGCTCGTCGAAGCCAATGCGAATGCCGACGCGGCGATCCTCGACGAGGTCGCCGAATTGCTGATGCAGGTCTACCGTGCCTGGGAGGGCTTGCCCGCGGCGATGGCCAGGCCCACGCCGGTCATACAGGGCGCGGCGGCCTGATGAGCCAGCCCTGGGTCGCGGAGTTTGTGCGTCTGAGCGCCTTATTGGCGGCACAGGCCCGTGCCGGCGCCTGGGAGCAGGCCCTGGAGACCCAGGCCCAGCGCGTGATGTTGACCCGCTCCGCACCATCGCTGGCGACATCCGGACTGGCCGACGACCTGCGGACCCTGCTCAGGCTGGAAACCGAAGTTGCCGGCCAGGCGGAAGTGGCCAGACGCAAGCTGCTGCACGCCCAACGCAGTGAAGAGGCGCAGCTGGCGGCAAACCGCGCCTATGTGAGCGTTGATGAGCTCGCCGGCCCCTGACCCCGCGGTTGGTGGTGGCGCGCCTCCGGAAGCCCTGGGGGGGCGGCCCAGCTATGCTGACCGTTGCCCGCTGCGCTGGGTGCCGGCAGCGCAAACCTCCGCTCGCGATGCACCCGAACGGGTGCTGGCCACCGTGGCGGTACTGGAGGAATCACACAGCATCAGTAACGAAGACAACGATCCGGTGCTTACCGAGCTCCAGTTTCTGGACGCCAAGCTGAACATGCTCGTGGACATGGTGTATTGCCTGTACGAGCAGCAGGCCGGCCGGCCGCTTGAGCACGAATTCGTGATGTCGGCTCGGAGCTTGCGCTTCAGCGGCCAGGGTCCCGCGCCGGTGCACGGCGAGCGGGGCGTGATCGAGCTGCATCTTCATCCGTTTGTGGTCAAGCCCCTGCGGCTGGCCGCGCAAGTCGCTACGGTGGAAAGCACCAGCAACAGCTGGACGGCCAGTCTGGAATTCCAGCCAGCGGGCGAGGCCCTGAGCGACGCCCTGGAGCGCCACGTATTCCGGCGTCACCGCCGGGCGGTGGCCGAGGCCCGCCAGACGCGCAAGCTGCCGGAGGATTGACGCCAGGATTCGGAGCAGCTCCAGCGATTGACATTTCATTGACACTCCGTCGGTCAGCTTAGCGTCACGGTCTGACTACAGGGCCGCCTGCCGAAAGCCTTGGAGCGTGATATGAAACCGCAACTCAGTTTGGGTTTGAGTCAACGTATCACCATGACTCCCCAGTTGGTGCAATCCATAAGGTTGCTCCAGCTGTCGGCCTTCGAGCTGGAACGTGAGTTGCTCGACGCGCTTGAGGACAATGTACTTCTGGAGCGCGAGGAGGAGGACCTGGGCCGGGCAGCCAGCGAGGACGCGCGGCTCGAACTGACCGCGGCGGAACCCGAGCCTGTTGATGTGAGTGCTCAATGGGACGAGCTGGTGCCCGAGGTCTGGGCCTCCGTGGGTCGAAGTGTCGACGACAGTGACCCGGAATCCCGCTGGGCGGCGCCCGAAATCAGCGATCCGCGTGGCCGGATCTTGCAGCAGCTTGCCGTCGCGGTCGCGGATCCCGTCGAACTGGCTATCGCCCTGGTCATCGTTGATGCCGTGGATGACAGCGGTTATTTGCGTGAGACGCCTGCGCAGATCTGCGCGACCCTGGCGGACGAGGTGACCGTGAGCGCCGCCGAGGTCGAGCGGGTGCTGACCGTAATCCAGCGCCTGGAACCGGTCGGCTTTGCCGCCCGGACCTTGCGTGAATGCCTGTTACGTCAGCTTGAAGATTTTCCCGCCGACACCGCCCAACTGGCGCTGGCCAGGCGCATGGTTGAGCATCATCTTGACGATCTGGCTTTTCGCGATGGCGCCGATCTGGTCGCCAGTCTGCAAGCCCCCATCGCCGACATCGCCCAGGCGGTCGCCCTGATTCATCGCCTCAACCCCAAGCCGGGTGCCGTGGCCAGTGAAGCGGTCGCCATCATTCCAGATCTGGTGGTACGCCAGGAGGCCGGCCGCTGGCTGGTGACCCTGAACTCGGCCGCACTGCCGCGGGTCCGGGTCAACGAGGGTTATGAACGGGTGATCAGCGAACCGGCCAGCGGCGCATCGCAAGCACTTAAAGATCAGATGCAGGAGGCCCGCTGGCTGGTACGCAGCGTGCAGATGCGCCAGGAAACCATGCTGGCAGTCGGCCAGGCCATCTTCACCCACCAGTGCGATTTTCTGCGGCGCGGCGAAGAGGGCCTCAAGGCCCTCACTCTGAAAGAGGTCGCGGACGCAGTGGGCGTCCATGAGTCCACGGTGTCCCGGATCACCACCAGCAAGTACGTTCAGACCCCGCGCGGCGTATACGCGCTGAAGGCGTTCTTTCCGTCGCAGCTGAGCGGCGCGCAGGGGGTTAATGCCTCGGGCGCCGCCGTCAAGGCCATGATCCGGCGCATGATCAAGAACGAGGCTCCCGACCAGCCGCTGCGCGATGTCGATATCGCCGCGATTCTCGCCCGCCGGGGCGTGCGGGTCGCGCGGCGCACCGTGGCCAAATACCGCGAAGCCTTGGGAATTGCCTCATCCAAAGAACGTCAACTGAACCACAGCATGCGCTGGAGCCTGGCGCGTGGCGCCTGACTTCCGACTCGAAGGGAAAATCTGCAAATGAAGAAGCTGAGAACTCTGGTCGTCGATGACCATATGGATTTTCTGCGTCTGGCCAAGGTCCTGCTTGACGAGCTTGAGGCCGTGGACCTGGTGGGCTACGGCCAGGACGGCGAGGAAGCGGTGGCGCTGTGTGACAGCCTGCAGCCCGATCTGCTGCTGATGGACCTGTCCATGCCCAAGATGGGCGGTATCCAGGCCACCCGGCTCATTCGCGCACAGGACAAGCCGCCCACCATCGCAATAGTCAGTATCTATGACGATCCTGAACACCGCGAACATGCAGCCCGGGCCGGCGCCGATGCCTTCATCAGCAAAGCGGATTTCCTGGCCAGCGTGGTCGTCCTGGTCGATGAACTTGCCGGAGGGCCAGACAATGTCAGAGTCGCGAATACTGGTTCTTGACAGCAACGACCAACGCCGCCAGCAGGTGGCGACAATTCTCGATTTCATTGACTTCTCGCCCGTGCCGGTCGCCGACTCCAAGACGGTGCCGGACGGCGCGGCACGGCCCCGTGACTACATCGCCTGCGTCGTTGGCCAGCAGAGCCGGGCTCAATACGATGATTTTCTGCACTGGATCCGGAATGACCCCCAGCACCCGCCGCTGCTGCTGCTGCCGGAGCATGGCGATGAGAAGTACGGCTTTGATCCGGCCGATGTCTGGGCCATCGAATATCCCGTCAAGTATCAGCAGATCACGGATATTCTCCGGCGCGTCAACGTGCGGCGCCTGGATCAGGACGAGGAGACCCGCAAAGTTTCCGCGGGTCCCACCGGCAATTCCGTACACATGCGCAAAGTGCGCAAGATGATTGAGCAGGTGGCCGACTTCGATGCCACCGTCCTGCTGCTTGGCGAGTCGGGTACCGGTAAGGAGGTTGCGGCGCGCCGGATTCACGAACTGTCCAGTCGCGAGGGCAAGCCTTTTGTGGCGGTCAATTGTGGAGCCATCCCTTCCGAGCTGCTGGAAAGCGAACTGTTCGGCCATGAAAAGGGCGCCTTCACTGGCGCGATTACCGCCCGCAAGGGGCGCTTTGAGCTGGCCGAGGGGGGCACGCTGTTCTTGGACGAGATTGGTGACATGAGTCTGCCGATGCAGGTCAAACTGCTGCGGGTCCTGCAAGAGCGCAGCTATGAGCGGGTCGGCAGCAACAAAAGCCTGCCCTGCAATGTGCGCATCATTACCGCAACCCACCGCAACCTTGAAGATCGCATCGTCAGCGGCCACTTCCGTGAGGATCTGTTCTACCGCCTCAACGTTTTCCCCATTGAATTGCCGCCCTTGCGCGATCGCCTGGAGGATTTGCCTTTGCTGGTTGATGAAATCGCCAGCAGCCTCCGCGAGCAGTGTCGCGGCGATGTCAGCTTCACGCCGGTCGCGATCAACATGATGCGCAGCTATCCCTGGCCCGGCAATGTGCGCGAACTGGCCAATCTGGTCGAACGCATGGCGGTGCTCAGGCCCGGCGGCGAAGTCGATGTGGACGAGCTGCCCGGACGCTATCGCAGCGACAGTCTGGAAGGCCCTCTGGCGGTGCAGCCCGTGACTTCCGGCGCGGAAGACCGGGAGCCGACGCCACGCTTTGCGCCGTCATTGGCGACCTTGCCTCCGGAAGGTCTGGACCTGAAAGAACGCATAGCGGAAATCGAAATCAGCTTGATTCAGCAGGCGCTCGACCAGGCCAACGGG
>JBFIIN010000235.1:0-5906 GCA_041601225.1 Oceanococcus sp. | reverse complement strand
GGTAAGGGGGCGTGCGCGCTGAATCTGTGAAATGCGCTATCAGCAACGCTCAGCTGGTCAAGAACTAACCAGCTCCACAGCAGGCGCCAGTGCCAAAGGCGGACGCACAGGCTCGTGACGGATTCAGGCTAGCCAGGCGTGTGGGCGGCAGGAACCGATGAGCCAAGACAAAGCGCTTGCGGAGCGAATTTTTCGATCGTTCGAGGCGAATAGTCGTGCTTTTTCACGAGCAGGATCGGAAAATTCGAGCAAAAGCGCGAAGTCGCAATCTGCGCCGCGTCGGATCAACCGCAGGGGATTGCCACACCCTTGCGGAGCCATGCGATATCAGAAGGTCGTCGCCAGAGGGATAGCCGGGTTTTGCTCCCGGCTTCCCATGTCGGCGTCCGGCTACAGCAGGTGTTCGATTGCCGCCCGCTCCTCGCGCAACTCCTGATGGGTTGCGTCCATCCGCGCCCGGCTGAAATCGTTGATCTCCAGGCCTTGCACCACCTGGTAGTCGCCATTTTCACAGATGCAGGGATACGAATAGACCACACCAGGGGCAATCCCATAGCTGCCATCCGAGGCCACCCCCATGCTGACTATCCCACCCTGCGAGCCCAGCGCCCAGTCACGCATGTGGTCAACCGCGGAAGACGCCGCAGAAGCTGCAGATGATGCGCCGCGGGCCTTGATAATGGCCGCGCCGCGCTGCTGCACGGTGGGGATAAAGGTCTCTGCGTACCAGGTCTGGTCGACCAGATCCAGAGCGGACTTGCCGGCAACGCTGCAGTGATGCAGGTCGGGGTACTGGGTGGCGCTGTGGTTACCCCACACCATCATCCGGCTGATGTCATTAATCGATGCGCCGGTCTTCTCCGCCAGCTGCGACAGGGCGCGATTGTGGTCCAGCCGCATCATCGCGGTGAACTGGCGCGGATCAAGGTCCGGTGCATTTTCACGCGCGATCAGGGCATTGGTATTGGCCGGGTTGCCGACCACCAGAACTTTCACATCGCGACTGGCATTGTCATTCAGCGCCTTGCCTTGTACCGAAAAGATCTGCGCGTTGGCTTCGAGCAGGTCCTTGCGCTCCATGCCCGGCCCGCGTGGCCGCGCACCAACCAGCAGCGCGAATTGGCAGTCCTTGAAAGCGACATTCGGATCATCGGTGGCCACCACTTCGGCCAGCAAGGGAAAAGCACAGTCCTTCAGTTCCATAACCACGCCTTCGAGCGCGCCCATGGCCGGAGGAATCTCCAGGAGCTGCAAAATCACTGGCTGATCAGGCCCGAGCATGCTGCCAGAAGCAATACGAAATGCGAGCGAGTAGGCGATCTGGCCAGCGCCACCCGTAATGGTTACGCGTACGGGCTGTTTCATCGTGTAAATCTCCCTTGATTAAGCACAGGCTGCGCGGCCGTAGGCCGGATTAAGACGCGCGAGGATAGCGAATGCCGGGGCGTGCGGCAAAAGTGCGGTTCCCTATTCGGGTGGCAGATCGAAGAAAAAACGCGCGCCTTCGCCCGGCTCGGACTCGACCCAGATCTTTCCGCCATGGTGTTCCACGATCTTGCGGGACGTGGCCAAGCCCACGCCGGTGCCGGCATAGTCCTCGCCGGCGTGCAGGCGTCGGAAGACCTCAAAAATCCTTTCCTGCTGGTCCTTTGGTATGCCAACGCCGTTATCGCGCACACAAAATCGCCATTGGTCACGCTGCCACTGGGCCGAGAGCTGCAATCGCAGCGGCCGGTCCGGATGACGGAACTTGATCGCGTTGCCGATCAGTTGCTGGAATATTTGCCGAAGTTGCGCGGGGTCACCCAGAATGGACGGCAGTTTCTGAATATCCACGACGGCGCCGATGTCCTCGAGTTCGGCCTGATTATCAGCGATCAAGTCGCGCACCAGCGACTCGGTATCGACGGTCTGGCGTGCCAGCTCGCCGCCGCGCATTTGCTCGGTATATTCCTCCAGGCCATCCAGCAACGACTGCAGGCGTTTGACGCCCGACACGGCCTGCTGCGCCAGTTCCTTCCCGGGCTCGCCCAGCGCCTCAGCGTAGCGACGCTGCAGGAGCTGAATCGAGCCGCCGATACCGCGCAGCGGTTCACGTAAATCATGGCTGGCGATATACGCAAAGCGCTTGAGTTCCTCATTGGAGCGGCGCAGGTCCTGATTGCTTTCGCGCAAGGCCTGCTCCGCGGCGCGTCGGTCGGTGATGTCCTGAATCTGCACAATCAAATGCTCGGCGGTATCGCCCCCGCCCCACAGGGCTGACAGATTCACCAGGCCCCAGTGGTCAGAGCGGGACGGCGCCACCAGCCGCAACTCGCGCTGACACACGTCCTGCGCACGACTCTCCAGAGACTGGCGATCCGCGTGGAAATCCGCCACGCCTTCAGAATCCAGAAAGTCGGTCAGATTTCGCCCGATCAACTCGGATATCCAGCATCCGAGCATGTCCGCAAGCACTTTGTTGACCTCAATGAACCGTCCGTCGGGCGTGACCAGCGCTTTGCCGATCGGCGCGAAATCAAAGGCCCCGCGGAAACGATGCTCGCTGGCTTCCAGAGCCTTGACCGCAGCCACGCGCTCGGTCACATCACGGCCGGAAAACACGATGCGCTGAGTCGTGGGGTCTTCCATGATGGCCACGCCGCTCATGTCCAGCAGCCGCCAACGACCGACCTGACCGACCCGCACCGAACAGGCATCGGCCACGCCCTGATGTCTGCCTAGAGCCGCAACCCAGACTCGCAGCTGGGGCCGGTCGTCGGGGTGGGTCCAGTCGATCAGGCTCTGGTCGGCGAGATCCCGCGGCCGCTGGCCAAAGACATTCCGCGCCGCGGGACTGAGGTAGCGCAGCCGTCCATCCAGATCGATAACACCCAGCAAATCCTGGGCATATTCGACCAGGGCACGGTAGAGCGGAAGATATTCGGGATGATCAGCCATAACACCGGACGGACACCATCATGCCGGCCATTGTGCACCGGCGATCGCCGCGCTGCCGAATTTCGGGCAGAATTGCGGGCCGATTGATGGCCGGGGGTTCTTCAATCACGTCATGACCCCGACCGGCCTGCGCCGCCCCCGCATGAACACACAGATCAATACATTATGAAAGTAACCGTAATCGGAACCGGATATGTCGGCCTCACGACCGGACTCACCCTGGCCGCAATCGGCCACGAAGTTGTCGGCGTGGACAAAGATCCGGCCAAGCTGGAATTGCTGCGCGGTGGCCAAAGCCCCATCCATGAAGACGGCATGGACGAACTGCTGACCCATGTGCGCCCGCGTGTCAGTTTCACCGACGATCTCAGCGGGTCCGTCGCGGACGCCGCCGTGATCATGATCGCCGTCGGCACCCCGCCCAAGCCCAATGGCGAAGCCGACACCTCCTTCGTGGAGGGCGCGGCTCGTGAGGTCGCCCAGGGGCTGCGAGCCGGCAGAAAGTATGTGGTGGTGGTGAAATCCACGGTACCCATCGGCACCAACAAGCGGGTTGCCCACATCATCGCGCGGACCCTGGCCGAGCGCGACATTTCGACCACGGTGCACGTTGCCTCGAACCCGGAGTTTCTGCGCGAGGGCCGGGCGCTGGCTGACAGCTTTTATCCCGACCGGATCGTCCTGGGCACCCTGGCCGCCGAGGCCGAAGACATCCTGTTCCAGTTATACAAGCCGCTCATCGAGCAGACATTTACGACCCTGTCCTTCGTGCGCCGCCCCCGCAGCATCAGCAGCCCGCGTCTGGTCACCACCAACCCCACCAGCGCCGAAATCAGCAAGTACGCGTCCAACGCCTTCCTGGCGACCAAGATCAGCTTCGTCAATGAAATCGCCGGACTTTGCGAACGGGTGGGCGCGGACGCCGTGCAGGTGGCGCGGGTGATGGGTCTGGATCATCGCATCGGCCCGCATTTCCTGAATCCCGGCCTGGGATGGGGCGGCAGTTGTTTTCCCAAGGACACCACCGCCCTGCAGGCGGTCGCCGGCGAGTATGGCTATGACCTGCCGATTATCGAAGCGGCCCGGCAGGTGAACTTCCGCCAGCGCCAGGCGATTCTGGACAAGCTGCAATTGCAACTCAAGGTCCTGCGTGGCCAGACCATCGGGGTCCTCGGCCTGGCCTTCAAGCCGGGCACCGACGATGTTCGCGATTCCGCATCGATTGCGGTCGTCCAGTTGCTCGTCGAGCGCGGCGCCCATGTGCGGGTGCACGACCCCATTGCGCTGGGCAACGCACGCAAGGTGCTGAATCCCGACGAGGTCGATTTCTGCGAAGACCCCTATGCCCTGGCCCAGGGCGCAGACGCCTTGTTGCTGGCGACCGAATGGGCGCTTTACGCCGAACTCGATCTCGGCCGCCTGGCGTCCGGCATGTCGCACCCGGTCCTGGTGGACGGGCGCAACCTGTTCGATCCCGCACTGGCCAGGCAGGCGGGCTTCGAGTACGTGGGCATTGGCCGCTGAGTCACTGCGGATTCGTCCGGCGCTTGCGCAGGACGCAGCGCTGATCCTGAGCTTCATCCAGGCGCTGGCCAGCTACGAAAAACTGGCGCACGAGGTGATCGCCAGCGAACGGCAATTGGCCGAGCAGCTGTTCGGCCCCGATCCGGCGGCCGAGGTGCTGATCGCCGAATGGGCCGGCAAGCCCGCTGGCTTTGCCCTGTATTTCCGCAACTTTTCTACCTTTATCGGCAAGCCGGGCCTGTATCTCGAGGACCTGTTTGTCCACCCGGAATTTCGCGACAAGGGCATAGGCAAAGCCTTGATCCGGGCCGTCGCGCAGGAGGTCCGGCGGCGTGGCTACGCGCGCTTTGAATGGTCGGTACTCAACTGGAATGAGCCAGCCATTGGTTTTTATCAGGCACTCGGCGCACAGCCCATGAACGGGTGGACGGTCTATCGCCTGTGCGGTGAGGCCCTGCACAAATTCGCCACCGGCAGCGACTGAGAGCGGCCATGAATTCCGGCTTTGCCGCCGCCCTGGGAGCCTTCGCCCTCTGGGGCCTGTTCCCGATGTACTGGAAGCTGCTGGATCAGGTGCCGGCCATGCAGATCATGGCCCACCGCCTGTTCTGGTGTTTCTTGTTTGTCGCGGGCTATCTGGGGCTGCGCCAGGGCTGGCGCTGGCTGCCGCCGATCCTGGCGCAACGCCGCCTGCTGGCCATGCTCTGTTGCAGCGCCGTGATTATTGGCGGCAACTGGTTTTTGTACATCTGGGCGGTGGTGAGCGACCACATCGTGGAAACCAGCCTGGGTTACTTCATCAACCCGCTGGTCAATGTTCTGCTGGCCACGCTGGTGTTCCGCGAACGTCTGAATCCCCGCCAATGGCTGGCCATCGGCCTGGCCGCGCTGGGGGTGGCCTACCTCACCTGGGAATATGGCCGCCTGCCCTGGATCGCTCTGTGTCTGGCGCTGTCCTTTGCCAGCTATGGGGTGATACGCAAACTGGCGGTGGTCGATTCCATACCCGGGCTCGCCGTGGAAAGCGGCATCCTGGCCCCGATTGCTGCCGCGTATTTGCTGTGGTTGGCCCTGCAGGGTCAGGGTGAATTCGGGCACCTGGGGCCGGGCACGGATCTGCTGCTCATCCTGGGTGGTCTGGTGACCGCCGTACCCCTGATCCTGTTCGCCTACGGCGCGCGGCGCATTCCCTTTGCCACGGTTGGCATTCTGCAATACCTCGCCCCGACGCTGCAGCTGCTTAGCGGGGTGCTGGTGTTCGGTGAACCGTTTACCACGGCACAAGCGCTGGGCTTTGCCTGCATCTGGGCCGGACTTGCGGTCTATGCCGCGGACGGACTATGGCGCTTGCGGTCCGCCCAGGCGCGCACGTAATTCCGCTTCCGGCAAATCGATGTCCACCACCTTGTCCGGGCTGGCGTGGCCGGCTACCAGTCCGATCT
>JBFIIN010000234.1:0-5996 GCA_041601225.1 Oceanococcus sp. | reverse complement strand
GAATCAGCAGGCCGGCCGCGGTGAGCATGGCGCTCGCAAGCAGGTAACTGGGCCCACAGGTCCAGACCACGGCCAGCAGACGCAGCGGGTTGCAGGCGGCCAGGACACCGAACAGCGAGCCACTTAGCAGATAGGCGGGCACGAGAAACCAGCTGACCGCCAGCATGGCCGTCGTCGCTGCCGGCCACGACGCATGAAAGCGAAAATACAGGCTTGCGATCAGAGCCGGCCCGACCAGCAGCCGGAAGCTGGCCGGGTTGGCCAGAAACAGCACATCGCCGCCCAGCGCTGGTGGATCAATCTCTCCACCGGCAGCCTGTCTGATCAGCACATCGAGATAGGCCAGCAGCCACAGCGTGGCGATGCCCAGGGTCGGAATTCCGAGCAAGCTCTGGGTGCCCAGCCAGAGCATCGCGGCAAACAGCAGGATTGAGCTCGCGGTGCGCAGGTCCAGCGGGAACAGCAGCAGTCGCGGCAGATAGGCGGCCAGCGATGGCGCGTCGGCCAGCCGCCGGCCCTGATAGGGCAGACGACCCAGGTGAGGGCGATGCAAGGCCGGACGGCGTGTGTTCCGCGCCATAGAATCTACCAGCTGAAGCGCCAGGCGCGGGCGTGCCAGAGCGTTGCCGCGGCGCGAGAAATCTGCGCCCAGTTTAACGCGAGGAACCGTCTACAGGTCTACGCGTTCCGGCGCGCCGACGACTTTGCGCGTCAGCGCGCGGCCGACCATGCGCATCTTCATGCCCAGCGGAAAACGGGACAAATTGGTGCCGACGATCCCTTTGGTGAACCGCGTTTGCTTGGAGTAGTCGATCTGTACATCGACGATGACCGGGCGGTCATTGGCGGCTTCGCTCAGGGCAGATGCGATGGTCGTATCGACCGCCATATCGTTGGCCATTTCCAGATAGACCGCACCGGTTGCCTCGGCAATGCCCCGGACCTGGAGCTTTCCAAGCACGCTGCAGGTCTTGCGGTTATAAGGCAGGGATTGTGCCTGAGAAATCTGCGACAGCTCGCCGTCGTGAAATACGAAATAGATCACGCCCAGGCCGAGTTCGAAGGCGGTCAAGATCTCCATGCAGGTCATGAGGAAGGCGCCATCGCCGACGATGCCCACCACCTGTGCTTGTGGATGGGCCAGCTTGACGCCGATGCCGGCGGGTACGCAGTAACCCATGCAATTGAAATCGGTAGGTGAGATGAAGTGTTTGCTGCGCAGATTTGCAAACAGTTCGGCCACCAAGAAGGTGTGATTGCCGTCATCGGCGACCACATAGGCGTCGTCTTCCAGCTGCGCGCGCAGGGACCTGAAAAACACGGCGGGATTCACCCGCGTACCGCTATCGTGCCTGAGCCACTCATCCTGGTAACGCTGCTTGTCCCGAGCAATAGCGGCCGATAGCGCCGCGGCCCCGCGAAAGGCGGGCAGATCGCCGGCGGGCAACTGTTCCAGCAGCCCGTCCAGCACGGCGGCGGCGTCACCTTGCAGGGCGATCTTGGCCGGATAGTTCGCATTGAACACGTGGGGATTGATGTCAATGTGAATCAGGTTTTCCGGTACGGTTACGCCATAGCTTCCGGTGGCGATCTCGCCGAATCGCGCGCCCACGGCCACCAGGCAGTCACAGTCCTTGAAGGCGTTGCTTGCCGCCGGCACCGCCGCCGGACCGAAGCTCATGCCGGTGTGCAGCGGATGGTCGGCCGGAAATACGCTCAAGCCCTGCAGGGTGGTGGCGACCGGTGCGCCCAGACGCTGGGCCAGGGTCGTGGTTTGTGTCACCGCGTCGCGCGCGCCCCAGCCCAGAAACAGGCCCGGATGTTGCGCGCTGGCGAGCAAAGCCGCGGCCAGTTTGAGCTGCTCCGGATCGGGGGCCGGCTCGGCGGCGGGTTTCTGGTATTTTGGCAGCTCGCCGACCTCGCCGGGAAACAGTTGGAGATTGACCGGGATTTCCACAAAGACGGGGCCCGGTTCCTGGGAGATGGCTTCGCGGTATGCCCGGAACAAGGTCGGGACGATTTCAGAATGCGTGCTGACCCGATAACTGGCCTTGGTGAAGGCTTGCACCAGCTGCAGCTGGTCGATGTCATGCAGCTGGTAGGACATGCCGGTATCGGTGCGAATCCCGCCGGAGACCACCAGCATCGGAATGCCGTCCAGAAAAGCCTCGGCGATACCGCTGGCGGCATGCGTGGTGCCGGCGGCCGGCACGATGACCAGGGTGCCCACGCCATCTGAGGTCCGGCTGACGGCATCGGCCATAAAGCTGCCACAGCCCTCGTGAGTGACCAGTACCGGCTTGAGGCTCGCCGAGCTGGCCAGTTCGTCATAGAGCTCGGTGTTGTGCACGCCGGGGATGCCGAAGGTATAGGCAATATCCAGCTGCTCCAGGGCATAGCGCGCGAGGCGGGCACCGGTCCATTTCATCGTCTCATCCTCCGACTGTAAGGGGCTGATGGCCGGTCGCGCCGTTGGCGATTGCCCGCGCGGCTGCCTGGCCTGTCATGATGCAGGCCGGCAGGCAGTGGCCTTCGAGTGAACGCAGGCCGCTGATGCCGCCACCGCCGAAGCCGGCCGCTTCGCCAATCGCAAACAGTCCGGCGACGGGCGCGCCGGCCGCGTTCAGCACCCGGCTGTCGAGATCGGTTTGCATGCCGCCCAGGGTCTTGCGGGTAACCAGGTGCAATCGAACGGCGACCAGCGGCCCCGCGCCGGGCGCCAGGATTTGCTGAAAGTTGCAGGTGCGGACCCGGTCTCCAGTCCAGCTGCGCAGCTGCGCGATCCGCCGCAGCTGGTCATCGTTGTGATAAGGCTTGCCGCGCGCGATGCGCTCGTCGTAGCGGCGAATTTCCCGCTCCAACAGTGGCGCGTCCACGTCTGTAGTGCCGGTCAGCGCATTCATCTTGGTGCTGAGTTCCGCAACCGATTGGGCGACCAGAAAATCTGCGCAGTGCTCGGTCATCTCCCGGTATAGCCACCGATTGCCGAGCAGGATGTCCGTGAGAAACGCCAGCAGCTTGCGATCACGGATGCTCGGATTGTGCTCGGCGCCGGATACCGCCAGCTCCTTGAGCATGATCTTGCGATTCATGACCTGCCAGGTGTAGGGGCGGGGTTGCTGGACCACCGCCTCGCACAGGTATCGGGTATCGAAGCCGGTAATCAGAGGCTCGGGGCCGATGCGCACCCCGCGATAGTCCGTCCACAGAGCCGAGCGGCAGGGAATCAGACTCAATCCCTCATTCTCGTAATGTGGCGAGGGATGGTGCACCCCGGCAGCGTAATTCCAATGCTTGTCCAGGTGAGTGACCACTCCACCCAAGTCGGTGACCGCGTCGTGCATGGCGCCGTCATTGTTGGGGTGGCAGCCATTGAGGATCACCGCCGGTGCGGCGGGCCAGTGAGCTGGCCAGTGTTCGCGTACCTTGTCCATATCGCCCGTGATGCCGCCGCTGGCCAGTACCACATGGCTAGCCGTGACCTCGAAATCCCGGTCGTCGGCTTCCGCGCGTCCCCGGCAGCCGACGACCGCGCCAGCGCGGGTGACCAGGTGCGCCACCCGATACTGAAATCGAAGTTCAAGGTTGGCGCGCCGTGGGTGAGTTTCCAGCGCGTTGATCAGGCGTTTGGTCATGAACTGCGAAGTTCCCCACAGCACGTGGTACCGGGGAATCGTATTGCCTGGGCCAAAGCGGCCCTTCTCTGGCCACTGGGCGGCCGGGAAGAATCTGACGCCGTAGTTCTTCAGCCAATGGTAGACATCGGGCACGCAGCGCTCGATATAGTGCTGGGCCCAGCGCCTTGGCCAGATGTCGCTGGTGGAGAACTCCGCATAGCGCAGCCAGTCCTCCAGCGCCAGTTCCGCGCTGTCGCGAATGCGGTTGCGGCGCTGCAGCGGGGTGTCGGCCAGCCACAGACCACCGAATGCGCGCAGGGCCAGGCCGCCAAAGATCTTCCGTTCCCCCGCGTCCAGTAGCAAGACCCGCTGCCCCCGGTCCAGAAGTTCGATCGCGGCCACGATCCCCGCCAGACCGCCTCCGACGATGGCTACGTCGGTCTTGAGTTCTATCTGCGTCACGCTCCCACACTCCAAGCCGGTTCAGGCCAGCCGCTGTCGTGATGCCGAACTTAGTCCGCGGCGGGCTCGTGACCATTGATCCAGATCAAAGGATTCGGGTGCAGGTCGGCCCGGGCTGTTGGGGAATGCGTACGCTGGGCGTCAGCATCCCGTATACTCGCCGCGCTGGCTGCCGCGCCCTCCGGTTGGCGCTCCGCGATTGTGTCGCCGTTTCAGGCGCGCAAAGCGGCTTCCGCACCCTGCCGCGTATTCATGCGCCCCTTACATTCAGTCTGAACCGGGACTGCGCCAGCGCAGACAGGCTTCAGGAGAACATCTTTGCAATTTACCGAACTTGGCCTGTCCGAGCCGCTGCTGCATGCGCTCGAGACCCAGGGCTATACCCAGGCGACACCGATCCAGATGCGGGCGATTCCCGCGATCCGCGAGGGCCGTGATGTCATGGCCGCCGCGCAGACAGGTACCGGCAAGACGGCGGCCTTTGCGCTGCCTCTGCTGGACATGCTCAATGCCGAGCAGGCCACCGCAGGCCGCAATCCCCGGGCCTTGATTTTGACGCCGACCCGCGAGTTGGCTGCGCAGGTCGAACAGAGCTTCAAGACCTATGGTGCGGGTCTGGAGCTGCGTAGCACGGTGATTTTTGGTGGTGTCAGCGCGGTGCCGCAGGTCAAGATCCTGCGCCGGGGTGTGGATATTGTGGTCGCCACACCGGGCCGGCTGCTTGACCATCTGCAGCAGGGCAATCTGACGCTGTCAGAGCTGGAAGTCTTCATCCTGGACGAAGCGGACCGGATGCTGGACATGGGTTTTATCCATGACATCCGCCGGATCCTCAAGCTGCTGCCCACGCGCCGACAGAACCTGATGTTTTCCGCCACCTATTCGCGCGAAATCGAGCAGCTGGCCCATAAGTTCCTGCGCAATCCACTGCAGATCAACGTGGCGCCCAAGAATGCCGCCGCGGAGACCGTGACCCAGTACATGGTGCATGTTGAAAAGACTCAGAAGCGCGAGCTGCTGTCGTGGTTGATCGGCAGTCGGAACTGGCGCCAGGTGCTGGTCTTCGCTCGCACCAAGCACGGTGCGAACCGGCTCTGCAAGCAGCTGGAAAGCGATGGTCTGTCTGCGGCGGCCATCCACGGCAACAAGAGCCAGAATGCCCGGACCCAGGCTCTGGCGGCATTCAAAACCAACCGTCTGCGGGTGCTGGTGGCCACAGATATCGCCGCGCGCGGTATCGACATTGATCAACTGCCGCATGTCATCAACTACGAATTGCCCAACATCGCCGAAGATTACGTTCACCGGATCGGGCGTACCGGGCGTGCGGGCGTTGAAGGCGAAGCGATCTCGCTCGTCGCCATAGATGAGCGGCCCTTCCTGAGGGATATCCAGAAATTGATTGGACGTGATATTCCCGCTCTGGATGTCAGCGAATTCGGACACATCGAGACGCCCGGTCCGGAAGCCAATGGCGCCAAGGCCGCGGCCAAGCGTGCGGCCCGCAATCCCGGAGGCGGGAATTCGGGTGCACCTCGGTCCGGCGGGCGCGGCAATGGGCAGTCGCCGGGGCGGCAAAGCCAGGGTAGACGGCGCCGGTAGCGCGGCGGCCCGCCCCGGCGTCGGTCGCGCCCCGCCCCCCGCCCGTATGCTGCGTCTGGCCGCTGCACGGATCACCTCAGCTATCGTGGTCATGGAGCATGATCATCGATCTCCGTGGAGACCGAGCGTCACGAACCCGACTCTTGTCCGAGGCTCGCCGGCCCAGAATTGAGGGCTGCGCCAGCGCTTCCGGCGCGGTTTTTCGCAACCCTTTGGGGGCGAGCACACGGATATTTGATGCATGCTGCGCCAAGGCGCTGGCAACTGCTGACCGAGCTCGACGAGAAACCAGAGCTGGCGCTGGCCCCGGCCAGG
>JBFIIN010000233.1:0-5998 GCA_041601225.1 Oceanococcus sp. | reverse complement strand
CTGGAAGAAAGCCCCGCACCAGGCATTTCTGACAAGCAACGCAATATGATCGGCAAGCTGTGCGTGGATGCCTGCAAGAAGATCGGCTACGTCGGTGCCGGCACCTTCGAGTTTCTCTATGAGAACGCGCATTTTCATTTCATCGAAATGAATACCCGCATCCAGGTCGAGCACCCGGTTACCGAACTGGTCACTGGCGTTGATCTGGTCAAAGAGCAGATCCTGGTCGCAGCCGGCGTACCTTTGCGCTACAAGCAGAGCGACATCAGGTTCCGCGGCCACGCCATCGAATGCCGGATTAACGCGGAAGACCCGCTGCATTTCACGCCATCGCCAGGGACAATCACCAAGTACCACGTGCCCGGCGGCCCAGGCGTTCGCGTGGACTCGCATATCTACCGCGGCTACCGCATCCCGCCCCACTACGACTCCATGATCGGCAAATTGATCGTCTGGGGCGAGACTCGGACCTCCGCAATCGCGCGTATGCAGACCGCGCTGTCGGAACTCGTCATCGAGGGCGTGACCACCAACGCGCTGTTACACCGGCTCATACTCGATGATCCTGCTTTTGTCGACGGCGGCGCCCACATCCATCACCTGGAAAGCCGGTTGGGCGACTGGCAGGACGCTGCGGATTGAACGAGCCGACCGCAGCCGGCCCAGTCTGGCTGCAACTGCACGTCACCACCACGATGCCCGAGGCCGTCGACGCGGCCCTGTGGGAACTCGGCGCATTGAGCGTAACCCTGACCGATGCGGCCGACCAGCCGCTGCTGGAACCGGCCCCTGGCGAAATGCCCCTGTGGGACCGGATTGTCGTCAGCGCCCTGTTCGACAGCTCAGCCGATGGCGCAGCACTGCAAGGCAGCCTGCGGCAGCGCTTTGGATCGCGCATCCGAGCCATGCGCTGTGAAACTCTGGCCGACCGCGCATGGGAGCGTGAGTGGCTCAAGGACTTTCACCCCATGCGCTTTGGCCAGCACCTGTGGATCTGCCCGCATGGGCAGACCGTTCCCGATCCCGCCGCGCAGGTGGTCTTTCTGGATCCCGGCCTGGCATTTGGCACGGGCACCCACCCCACCACCCGACTCTGCTTGGAATGGCTTGACGGCGCAGATTTGATCGGCAAGCGCGTGCTCGACTATGGCTGCGGCTCCGGAGTCCTGGCGATCGCCGCCGCGCGCCTGGGCGCGGCGCAGGTCATTGCCATGGACATCGATTCGCAGGCCCTGACGGCGACCCGGGCCAATGCCGCCGCCAATAATTTGAGCCAGCGCATTGAGGTAGTCGAACCGCAGAATCTGCCCAGCACCCCCTGCGATCTGGTCGTGGCCAATATACTCGCCGGCACCCTGATCGAGCTGGCCGCCCCGATCACGGCCCAGGTCAGGGCCGGCGGCAAACTGGTGATGTCCGGAATTCTCGCGGAGCAAGCGACAACCGTCGCGGCCGCGTACGCCGGCGACTTCGAAATTGCCATCGCAAATTCAGAGGCTTGGGTTCGACTCGACGGACGGCGGTTTGATTCCGACTGATTCCGGGCTATGCTCCCGCCCCCGATCAAGACGCGGGCGGGGATAACAGGGAGACACTCGGAGCTTATGGCCGAGCAACAACACAATGGCTTTGAAGCCAGTGAGCCTCTCAGTTTCTATGTGGACGCCAGCATTCGCCGCTATTTCAAGGAACTGAACGGCCAGCAACCGAACCAACTCTACCGGCTGATCCTGGCAGAGGTCGAAAAACCGCTGATCCGGCGGGTGCTGGATCATTGTGCCGGCAACAACAGCCAGGCCGCGGAAATACTCGGCATCAATCGCGCAACCCTGCGCAAGAAAATTCAACAATACCATCTGAGCTGAAGAGCCATAGTGAGCACCACGATCCGCCGCGCCCTGCTTTCCGTATCCGACAAATCCGGCATCACCGCGTTGGGGAAGGCGCTGCGCGAGCGTGGCGTCGAGCTCATTTCCTCCGGCGGCACGGCCGCCAGCCTGCGCGCTGCCGGAGTCGCGGTGACCGAGGTCGCCGAGCACACCGGCGCACCGGAAATCATGGACGGCCGGGTCAAAACCCTGCACCCCAGAATCCATGGCGGCATCCTCGCGCGGCGCGGCGTGGACGATGCCACCTTGACCGCGCAGGGCATAGACCCCATCGATCTGGTTGTGGTGAATCTCTATCCCTTCGCCCAGACCGTGGCCCGTCCGGATTGCAGCCTGGCCGAAGCGATTGAAAACATAGATATCGGCGGTCCCACCATGGTCCGCGCCGCGGCCAAAAACCATGCGGATGTCACGATCATCGTGGACCCAGCCGACTACGGGCTGGTGCTGGAACAGCTCGATGCCGGGGGCATCAGCCCCGGATTCCGGCGGACCATGGCCGTCAAGGCCTTCGCCCACACTGCCGCCTATGACGACAGTATCGTGAATTATTTGAGTGGTCTGAACGAAGCCGGACAGGCCAGCGAGCTGCCGCAGATCATCAACCGCCAATGGCACAAGCACACCGAATTGCGCTACGGCGAGAATCCGCATCAGGCGGGCGCTTTCTTTGCCGAGGCCCAGCCGGCGCCCGGCACGATCGGTGGTGCCCGGCTGTTACAGGGAAAGGCACTGAGTTACAACAATCTGGCGGACGCGGACGCGGCCTGGCAGGCCGTGCTGGAGTTCCGGCTGCCCGCCTGCGTGATCGTCAAGCATGCCAACCCCTGCGGGGTCGCCACAGCCGCCGACGCCGGAACAGCCTATGAGCAGGCCTTCGCCACCGACCCCACCTCCGCGTTTGGCGGCATCATTGCCTTCAATGTCGATCTGGACGGCGCCACCGCCAGGCAGATACTCGACAACCAGTTTGTCGAGGTCATCGTAGCGCCTCAGATTCTGTCCGAAGCGCGCACCGTCCTGGCGGAAAAGCCGAATCTGCGCGTCCTGGAAACCGGCGAGCCCAGCGAGCAGCGCGCCAGCTGGGACCTTCGGAGCGTGTCCGGCGGAGTCCTGATGCAACAGTCCGATCTGGCGCGGCTGGATCGCGCGGATCTGCGGATCGTGACCCGGCTTGGGCCCACCGAGGAACAGATCGCCGATCTGCTGTTTGCGTGGCCGGTGGTTAAGATGGTCAAATCCAACGCCATCGTGTTCGTCAAAGAGGGCCGCACGCTGGGCATAGGCGCCGGCCAGATGAGCCGGGTCGACAGCGTCAAAATTGCAGTGCGCAAAGCCGCTGACGCCGGCATGGACCTCAGCGGCTGCGTCATGGCTTCGGATGCGTTCTTCCCGTTCTCCGACGCCCTGCTGGCTGGCGTGGAAGCCGGGGCCAGCGCGGTGATTCAGCCCGGTGGCTCCATGCGCGATGAGGAAGTCATTGCCGCCGCCGATGAAGCGGGGATTGCGATGGTGGTGACTGGGCGTAGGCATTTTCGGCATTGATTGATTGGCCGCTTATGAAGCGGCAACCTACCCGAATCACTTAATTTCTCTCCCTTCCGGGAGAGAGTGTCTTTTACTGGGTCCGTCCATGGACCCAGCCCGGCGGGTCGTGCTTGGCACGACCAAATTCGATCCGGTCGAATTTGTCTTTGCTTGTCCAAAGAAAAGGCACCAAAAGAAAGGACACCCCCATGTCCGCGCCGCTGCGCGGTTCCCTGCGTTCCTCGGACTTGGTGCGGCACCGCGCTGACGCGACATCACTGTCGCGACAGCGCTCGGACGACGTCCTGTCGTCCGTCCGCAGTCGTCCTGCGGTACTCGGCGCTACCAAGGGGGCCCCGACGACTCCACGACGAAAGGTCGAAGGGATAATTGCCGTGGGTGGCGCCGAGCATCGCAGCGGCCACCGAGGTCAAGCGCGCAGGACGCGCGCTTGAGGCTCGTCGCGCCAGGGATGGCGTGTCGAGCCGACCCAGTGGACGCGAGAAGCGCAGGGAACAGGGGCGCGCGCAGCGCGAACCTGCGCCACCGTCGGCTGCCCTTTCTTTCGGTTACCTTTCTTTGGGCAAGCAAAGAAAGGTAACTCACGCCCGGAAAAGCGTGAAACCCATCCAACGATCCTAAACACCGGCCTGCCAGAGCAAGGCTTAGTTCTCAAACTCCGGATACCGCGCCATCCGCTTCGCCACCCGCTCATCATGCGCCGGCACCACCCGCAGCTCGGGATCGGTGAGCTGCAACTCATGCACCGTTTGCAGCACGGTCAACAGATGCGCGGAATCGCGATCCACTTTGATCAGCTTGTTGACGATCCAGGGTCGCGGCTTGTTGTTCAGCACACCCTTTTCGGTCCAGCTGAGATCGCCAATAAAGAAATAGCGGCGACCGGAATCCAGCGTCACGAAAGCGCCAATATCAGCAACGGTATGCGCGCTCAACTCCACCAGTACCAGCGCGCCGTCAGCAAAGACATCCCGGGAGCGCGCAAATACGCTATAGGGACCGTCGCTGAATTCGAGCAACTGCCAGTTGATTTCCGGATCATCGAACTCCTCCTGGATAAATGTCGCGCGCTTACCCGCCCGCGCCGCATCCACCGCCCCATAGCTCACCCACACCGGCACACCAATGAAGTCTTCCAGCGCATCAACATGATCCCAGTGCATGTGAGTTGGAATGATCGCGTGCAGAGCCTGCGGATTGAAACCGGCCTGTTGAAGCTGGGTGACGGCCGGCTTGACGTTCTCGAATTTCAACAGCTGCTTTTCCAGCCAGGAATTGTCGGCCACATGCTCGTCCACTTTGCGACCCAGGCCGGTATCAAGCAGCACATCACCCTTGGGATGACGAATCAGCACCGCGGTCATGGTCAACTTGCGCCACTCCAGCCAGGAGCCACCGGCTACCACCATGGCCTCGACATTTCCCACCGAATTGCCGGTATGCACCACCGACAGCGACACCCCATTGCCAGCCCCAGCCAGCCCGGCCCAACTGCAGCACAACACGGCTAACAATCGCCACATATCAACGCTCCGGTTCCTGGTACGCAATCTTGGTAATGATGAATTGGCTGCAACCACCGGGCAATTGCACTTCGAATTCATCATCCAGACGCTTGCCCAGCACGGCCCGCGCCAGTGGCGCCTCGATGCTGATCCAGCCACGCCCGGCATCAGTTTCGTCACTACCAACGATACGCAAACAGCGCTGTTCGCCCTGCTCATCTTCCAGAGTGAGCCAGGCCCCGAAAAACACCCGCTGCGGATCAGCCGGCAATTGGTCGGCAACCTTGAGTACCCGCAGGCGCCGGATCAGATAGCGCAGGCGCCGATCAATCTCGCGCAATTCCTTTTTGCGATAGATGTACTCGGCATTTTCAGAACGGTCGCCCTCGGCCGCCGCAGCAGACAGAGCCTGAACCACTTCGCGACGGCGCAGCCATAGCTGCTGATGCTCCTCCCGCAGCTTGTCCAAGCCTGCGGGAGTGATATAGGCCGCGCCCAAGCTGTACTCAGCCGCCGATCGGGGGCAGACCGTCGGGCACAAAAAAGTCCGGCATCAAATTGGGGTTGCCAGGCTGTACCGAGTACTGATCCAGATCAGTGACGCCGGCGACCGTCAGCACGATGTCATCGATGCAGAACTGGCCGGTGAATTCGCGGCTGGGTTTGGTCAGGATATGCCAGGCGGCATCGCCCATGATTTCGGGCTTACGGCTATTGGCCACCATCTGTTCTCCACCCAACAGATTCTTCACCGCGGCTGTGGCGATCGTGGTGCGTGGCCACAAACAGTTGAAGGCGATGCCGTCCTTGCGGAACTCCTCAGCCATGGCCCAGGCATAGACACTCATCGAGTACTTGGCCAGCGAATAGGCGGCATGCGATTTGAACCATTTGACATCAAAATCCAGTGGCGGAGAAAGGTTCAGTACGTGGGGATTCTGCGCCTTCTGCAGATGCGGGATACAGGTTTTGGATACCAGAAAAGTCCCCCGGCCATTGATCTGATGCATCAGATCGTAGCGTTTCATCGAAGTGTCCAGCGTTCCGGTGAGAGTG
>JBFIIN010000232.1:0-6026 GCA_041601225.1 Oceanococcus sp. | reverse complement strand
TGATCCTGCCATTCGCCTGGAGGCGGGAACTCGACTGGATCGTGTCTCTGTACATGGGCACCGCGGCGACCTACGACTATCTCACCGTCAACGCTTATAACCTGTGGGCTCTGCTGGGCTGGAACTGGCAAAAAGACGCCGGCGAACTGTTCGGCCTGCGCACCCAGCAGTGGGCGATGCTGTTAAGCGCTGGTCTGCTGCTACTGATCGCAAGTCTCACCGGCCTGAGGCTGCGTCGCACGCCTGTCGAGCAACGCGGCGACCTCATGGCCTGGGCCTTCGTTCTAGCAAGCATTGCGTTTTTCGTGCTCGCCCCACGAATGCACGAGCGCTATCTGCTGCCGGTGTTGCCCCTGTTGTTGCTGGTGCTGCAACGACGTTTTGATTTGTTGCTGGTGATCGGCTGGTCACTGCTGGCACTGGCTAACATGGCCTACGTCTACCACCACTACATTGGCCTGGGTCAGGTTCCACCGGGATTCAATGTCGAAATTGCCGTTATTTCCGGCGGCATAACCCTGCTCGCCCTGCTCAGCTTTGCTCACGTCTATGCGCCGGGGTGGCTGTCCTTCGGCGGCGCGCAGGCGCTGCGACTGTTTCATGCCATATGGCCCAATTGGCAATTCCAGCAACCTGCGCGTGAGCGCTGGGGCCGTCACGAATCCTTGGCCGTGTTCGGCCTGATGATCGCCGCCCTGTTGCTGGGGCTGCTGCGGGTCGGCACCGCGAACTACCCGCAGAGCGGAGTCAGCGCAGAACAATTCACCGTCGAATTGCGCTTCGGCGAGCCGGTATCTCCGCGCATTTTGGCGATCCATGCCGGTCATGGCAGCGCCAAACTGACGCTGTATGAGCGCGATGCCAACAACTGGCGCAAGTTGCTTGACGCCCACAGTCTTGAAGGCTTCTACAAGTTTCACCGCATTGATCTGCCGAACGCCGGCAGCGCTCGCCGCTATCGCCTGCATTTCGAACAGCAAACCGGTGCGATTCTCGAAGTCGGGCTGCTGGACCAGAGTCAGCAATTGCTGCGCCCGGCGCAGTCCCTTTCAATCAGTGCCGATACGGCAGCGATGGACAGCCTGAGCGCGCTCAGTGATGAACCGGACAGCCTGCAGGCAGGGCGCGGATATCTCGCAGAACCCTATTTTGACGAGATCTACCACGCCCGGACGGCCTTCGAGTACCTGCACCACTTGCCGGTGTATGAATTCACTCACCCACCACTGGGTAAATGGCTGATCTCACGTGCGATCGCCAGCTTCGGCATGACTCCCCTGGGGATGCGCAGCGCTGGCGTCGTCGCCTCTGCGCTGCTGGTCGGAGTGCTCGCCTGTGGCGCCTGGTTGATCGTCGGCACTCGCCGAGCGCTGTGGCTGGCCGGACTGTTCAGCCTGTTCGAGTTTTCCCGGTTCAGTATCGGGCGTATCGCCACCATCGACAGCTTCCTGATGTTGTTCCTGAGTCTGGCCGCCTTATGCCTGTGGCAGGCGATGCAGCGTAAGCCGGATTGGCGCGATGGCTGGCGCCTGTCTCCCTGGTTGCTCGCGGCAGGATTGGCTCTCGGCGCCGCGATCGCTACCAAATGGATTGCCTTGTACTTCGGAGCCGGGGTGTTTGTCCTATTCTGCGCCGCACTCTGGCCACAGCAGAAAGGGGAATGGCTCGGCCCCGGCCACTGGTGGCTGAATCATCGCGCCCACCTGGGTGGTGCCGCCCTGGCGCTCGGCCTGGTGCCGCTGATGGTTTACCTGCTGAGCTACATCCCCTTCCTGGACTGCCTGCAGAACCCGCCATCGCTGTTTTCGCGGGAAGGGCTGGAGCAGGTCTGGCAATCGCAGAAAGACATGTTTGGTTACCACGCACGCCTGAGCGACTCCCATCCGTTTTCCTCCCCCTTTTACACTTGGCCACTGCTTCTGAAGCCGTTATGGCTGTTCATCGAAGAAAGCGGTGGCCTGCGTTCGTCAATCACTCTGCTGGGCAACCCCCTGGTTTGCTGGGGTGGCCTGGTCGCGGTGATCTCACTGGCTGCCAGTTCCCGCAATCCGCAGGAAAAAGTGCTGATCTTGGGTGCAATCGCCAGCCTGTACCTTCCCTGGGTCGCCGTTGGCCGCATCAGTTTCATCTATCACTATTACCCTCTGATTCCCTTTCTGATCCTGGCGCTGTCGCTGTTCCTCGCGCGCCTGGACCTGCGCCTGAACTGGCAGCGTCGAGTCGTGATCGCCGCACCCACCATCGCCGCGCTGCTCTTTGTCTGGTTCTATCCGGCGATCTCTGGCTGGCCGGTCGCCGGCGGCTATTTCAAGAGCCTGCACTGGCTGCCGGGCTGGTGGATGCTTTGAGAGGTGCCGAGAGCGCCGCATAAGGCCAGGAGCCAGCTCCCGCGGAAATTCCGAAAAGCCAGCGACGCCCAAGCCGGAAGCCTGCCGTCGCGCATAGGTGTGGGGTCCCGGCTGATTCCGTACATTGCGCCGGAAGACTCGCGGGTCTGATTGTGCCAAATCCTTCATTGCGCATAGCGACGCCATGCGCGTGAGCGCCTTGTGCGGCAGATGATGGTTGTACAGCCATACAAGACGGCGATGAAGCCTTTTGCAAAGGACCGACCTGCGGCTGGCGCCATGACGGACAGTCGCTGAGCAAATGAAGACCGGGTGTCCCCGAACCTCGAATCGGCGTCCAGGATGTGGGTGGCGCTGCCAAGACCGCGTGAACGCAAGGCTTGCGCCAAATGTCCAGCCGCTTCGGGCCGGAAGAAGTGCGACCGCATCCGCACTTCGGCCCACTCGGGCACGCTGCGGATCAGGCCCCAAAAGTCGTCCGCGCCCTTGACAACACGGGGCGCCGGGTCCGGCAGCAGGCCTTCGTCGGCCACGACAACCGCGCCTGCAAGCCTGGCGCTGTCAGCGGAATTGAGAAACCTGTCTCGCTGGCCTCCGGCGGGGACAGACCGGTGGCCAGATGCCCGGCAACCCCAGTCTGACCCCTCATCCCGCTCAGCGCAGCGGCAACCACGCCGCCCGCAGATCGGTGTCCTGCGCATCACCGCTGATCCAGGCCACCAGCACCCCGCCCGGCCCCACCGCCAGGCCCTGATAGTCGCCGAAGATCGGCCAGCCCAGCAGTCCCTCCGGATCGTTGGCGCCCAGCGGCGAGCGGTCCAGACGCAGGCGCGACTCGCGGCCGGCCGCATCGCGGGTCCATACCCAGTACTGGTTCCCCCGCGCGTTCGGTATCTGGGAGGCAACCACGATGGTCCCGGCGGGCGTGAGCACCAGGGTCGGGGTCACATCGCCGGGTCGGTCGGCCGGATGGGTCACGGTCGCGGGCGCGGAATCGGACAGGCGATGCACGGCCACGACCGGCACCCCGGCCCGCGACTGGCTGCTGGCCAGATAGATGTCATCGCCGTGCGCCCCGATCCAGGCGCCGCGGCGCGACTGGATCGACGTGGCGGTCTGCGTCCATTGACTGCCGTCGCGGCTGCGCGCGACAAATACCGGCAGGTTCGTTTCGCGGCTGGCCAGGTCCTGGTAGGACACCAGCATCTCGCCGTCGTCGGCGATGGTGGCGCGGGGACGATGAAATTCTCCCAGCCCGTCCGAGATCGTGACCGGCTCGCTCCAGTTCAGGCCGCCGTCCCGCGACATCGAGCCCCGGATCTGCGCGACCCGGGTCGGCTCGTTGGCCCCTTGCAGCAAGCGGTAGGACCAGACCAGCAGCACCTCGCCCTGCGGACCACGGGCCAGGAAGGGCTGATCGTTGTACACCGTGACCGGCGCCGCCGGGTGAGCGCTTCCCAAAGACACGACCCGGGCGTCGGGCCAGCTCAGGCCGCCATCCTCGGAGCGCGCGACGATCAGATCGAAACCGTCGATCACCGGGAAGCCGTTGACGTCCTCCACCGGCGAGCCACCGGGCCCGATCAGGCCCCGGGCCGCCATCGCGCTGAGCAACGCGCTGCCGTCTTCGAACAGCATCACATTGGGATCAAGGAAAGCCGCGTACAGGGACAGGGGGTGGTCGAGCGGAATGTCCCCGGGGAAGCGACGCGTTTCCCAATGAGCGCCGCGATCGAAACTGACATGGTGGCGCATGATCGCCGGCGCGCTGCCCGAGGGATGCCATTGCTTGGACGCGATCAGCCAATGCGCCGCATCGGCCGGGTTGACCGCCGCGGCGGGCTCGAAGGCGCGCGCCTGCTCAGAGACCTCCACGGCCAGTTCGCAGGGATCGCAGGCCAGGGCCCGGGGCCCCGTTCTCGCTTCAGGCGCCAGGGACGGTGTGGTCGGGGCCGAGCAGGCCGCCACCTGGACCGCGAGGATCGCTAGCACTATCGGGGGGCGCATCGTCTGGTCTCCTGGCCGCGCCGGGGGGAAGAGCGAGCCGCCCTTCCCTGCCTCAGCTGTGAGCGACAGCCTAGGCAGTGGCTACCGGCCAGTCCTGACACATTCCCGGAGTTTTTCTTACGCGCACTATGTTCTTGTTTTCCTGACAGTTATTTCTGCCCGGACCCGGCTTCGCGCAGAGAGACTAGCTGCCGCAAACGCCAATGCCCCGGCTCGAGCGCCGCTTCGAACAGGCCCTGCGCGGCCGCCAGATCCGCCCGCGCCGCTTGGCGATCGCCCCGGGCCCCGGCCAGTTGCCCACGCAGGCGCAGGTAATCGGCGCGATGCAGGCTGTCGGCCGGAATCTTGGCCAGCATCCGCGCATCGACGGTCGCCAGCATGGCCTCCGCGGCAGCCATTTCGCCGCGCCGCAGGCGCGCAGCGGCCAGGCCGAGCCGGGCGATGATCGTCCAGGGACTGGCCGGCCCCAGGTCGGCACTGCGCAGCGCCAGCGCCTGCTGATAGCCGGCGCTGGCCGCGTCGAGCGCGCCCCGCTCCAGCTGGCTGCGGGCGAGCATCTCCCGCTCGTGGTAACGCAGGTACATCGCGCTGCAGCGGCTGGCCGTGCCGCAGTAGTCCACGAAACTGCCCAAGGCCTCGGCGGCGCGCCGGAAATCGCCCTGCTCGAGCGCGACGCGGCCGATCAGGAAATCGAAGAATTGCGCCATGTGCCCATCGTCGGCAAACAGCTTGCGGGCCAGGGCCAGGCTGGCATCCCGCAGCTGGCCGGCGCGGACGAACTGGCCCTGCTGGGCGTGCAGCAGCATCGCCGGCGGATACATCTCCAGCGCACCGGGCGACTCGGCACCGTGAACCCGGCGCGCCAGCACCAGGGCCTGCTCCGCGGCGGCGGTGGCCCCGGCCAGGTCCGACTCCATGCGCTGCGCGAGCAGGGCGCGGTGGCGCTGCGCCGAGGCCAGCGCGGCCAGGCGAAAGCGGGCCGGCTCATCGGTGCCGTACAGGCGCCGGGCGAAGGCCGAATCCAGCGTCACCGCCTCATCGGCCCGCTCCAGGCGCGCCGCGATCTGGCCCAGCGCCGCGTAGGCGGCGGCGAAATCCGCGCTGAAGGCGCGGGTGAATTGCCGCGGCACCGCGGCGTTCAGCGCCAGCAGATGCATGGGACCGTAGCGCGCAGCCAGCGCATCGGCGATGCGGGCATAGCTGCGGGCAGCCGCGGCCGCCTCGCCGCTCGCGGCCTGCTTGTAGGCCAGCCGGCTGCGCGCGGCCAGGGTCTCGTTGGCCGCGGCCCCCAGCGCCTGCTCGTACAGGCTCGCGGCGCGCGCGAAGTGATGCAGGGCGCGGGCGCGATCGTTGAGAAAGCGATCGCCCAGCACGTAATGCAGCTCGGCCGCTGCCTGCGGGTAATCCGCGAGCTGCGCGTCGATCCGGCCCGAGATCTGGTCGAGTATCTGCCGCAGCGAGATCGACTCCGGCTCGTCCAGCCAGGCCGCCCCTCCCAGCAGCTCCTGGTTCATGAAGTCGCTGACCACCCGCGCCCGCGTCGCGGCCTGCTCGGCGGCATCGCGGGCGATGACCGCGGCGGCCTCGCTGGCTCGGGATTCGTCGCCGGCCTGGCGGGCGCTCCGGCCGGCGTAGCTGGCCAGCCCCGCCAACGCCAGCATCAGCAGCGCG
>JBFIIN010000231.1:0-6030 GCA_041601225.1 Oceanococcus sp. | reverse complement strand
GGCCTGCTGCGCGCCCTGGATGAGCTGGGAATTCCGGTCGATGTCGCGGGTGGGTCGAGTATGGGGGCCTTCATCGCGGCACTGCGGGCACGTGGTCTGTCGGCGCGGGACATCACCACGGTGGTGCGCGAGACCTTTGTCGACAAGAATTACCTCAATGATTACACCCTGCCGCGCGTCGCTCTGATCCGCGGTCAGCGGTTCCTCGCGCGCTTGCGGGAAGTGTTCGGCGACGGCCGGATCGAGGATCTGGCCGTTCCCTATTTCTGTGTCACGACCAATCTCACGCGGGGCACGCCGATGGTCCACGATACGGGACCCCTGGCCATCTGGGTCGGCGCAAGCATGTCGATACCGGGCGTCGCGCCGCCGGTTGCCTATCAAAGCGACCTGCTCGCCGATGGTGGTGTGGTGAACAGCCTGCCCACGGATATCATGCTCGATTGGGGTCGCGGCCCGATTATCGCGTCCGATGTCAGCACCGAGGGCGTAATCAGCGCGCCGGGTATCGTCGGGCCCGATCCGGAGGCGCTGTTGAGATGGACTGGCGACACCCCTCGACCATCATTGCTGGACATCCTGTTTCGTACCGCAACTTTGACCAGCGAAAGCGGCACCCAGGCCCGTGCAGAGCGGGCCGATGTCTACCTGCGCATGCCGACAGCGGGTCGGGGGATCTTTGACTGGCGGGCCCTGGACGATATCGTGCGCGACGGTTATGCGTACGCCATGGCGCGCCTGCCGGATTTGCGCGAATGCCTGCTGGAGCCGCGCGCCAGCGGGGTTCGGACAAGCCTGCGAACTTAGTTGTGCACCAGCCGAATGCCGGCGTGCTGAACGAAGTGTGGGCGAAAATAGTTGCGGGTGTCGAAACTGGCGTAACGCCCGGTGGAAAGAAATGAGCCGCCCAACAGGACCTGATGTGCCTGATCGTAGGCCGGAACGCTGAACTCCGGATACAGCGGATCCCGCCGCGGCTGGTCCAGTGGCGCAAAGGAATCGGCACACCACTGCCAGAGGTTGCCCGACAGATCACGCAGGCCCGATGAAACGGGGCTCCCGGCGTAAGGCGCTGAACTTCCGTGATCTGGGGCTTGCCCCTGCGCCATCCAGCGATAGGCGGCGCGAAGCTGGGCCTCGGTCGGAAGTTCCAGCTTCTGGCCAGCGCGTGCCGAACGCCAGGCACAGTAGGCCTGCGCTTCGTGATAGTTCACCTCAACCGGCCAGGATCGCGGAAGCTCGGCGAATTCGAAAAGGGTGCGCAGCAGGTACGCCGCTTCGCGCGATGAATCCGCGCGCAACCAGAAACTCGGCTGATGGGCGTTGCGCTGTTCCCGCCAGTTCCACCCTTCGGCGGACCAGAATTCGGGCCGCGTGTAACCGTCGGCCGCGACGAAATCCGCGAACTCCGCATTGCTCAACAAGTTGTTGCCCAGTTCGAACGCCGCGACCGCCTGCTCGCGCTGACCATACTCGTTGTCCCAGCGAAACCAGCCGTCACCGTGCAGCTGACCGAAGCGCAGCGTCTGTGCCGGAATGGCCGTCCAGGATGATCGATCGGATTCTAGGGCGGTATCGCAGGCTCTCGGCTGGAACGCCGGAAATGCCGCCGGCCGCCGCAAATGTTGGCAGGGCAGTTCACGCACCAGCACGGCCGAGGTTTCCAGATGGATGCGCTCGTGCTCGCAGGCCATCATCAGCGCCCGCAGGGGCGAGGCGTCCGGTCCGCCGTTGCTGCGGTAACCGCTGGCAACGAGCGATTCGACATGGGCATCTATACAGGCGTAAACCTCACGCCGATAGGCCTGAACCTCGGCCACGCTGGGCCAGTCGCTGCGGGACTGGGACAAGTCGTCCCAGGACATTTCATCAACGCCCATCTCGAACAGCGCTTCAAACTGCGGGTTGATGCCCCGATCCAGGACGCCTGACTGGCGTAGCTTGTTGATGTAGAACACGGCCCCGTGGCCGTAGTAGAAAATCAGCGGATGCCGCAGGCCGTGATACGGGCGAAGATAAAAGGCCTCTTCGTCCGCCAGGGCTGCGAACAGACACTCGCCGAGGATCCAGCCATTGGCAAAGTAGCGGCGCATCTGTGTTGCGCTGAGCGTGTCCATTCGCGGTGCGGGCAATACATTCAGGCGCCCGGTGCCGTCCAGTTCGGCCCCGGGCTCACCGGGTTTGGGGCCGGTCCACCAGTCCGGATTGGGCCTATGCGGCGCACCGGCACCCGAGCCGGATGGCCGCGTCCAATTTGGATTGATGACGCTTGGCGGCATGTGAATACCGGTTTGGATTCGGCTTTCAGTCTAGCAGCGCCAGCGTTCTGAGCACACCGGCGAGCACCACCAGGAAACCGCCCAGTTCGGCCGCGACCAGAGCCCCCATGCTGGCGTGGATCACGGCCGGCGGAGAGTCAGGGGCCCGAACCGGTGCGGCTGACGGAATTGATTGTTGGTATTGCGATACAGCCCATCGACGATGTAAATCAGGATGGCCTGACCGAAGAGCAGCAACGGAAACAGAGTGGCCCAGAAGTCCGTGGCGGCCGACCAGCCGGAATGTGCCGCAAAAATCGCCAGCAATATCGCTGCGAAGCTGTACTGCAGGGCGGCCCAGTGTGCGATATCGACATAGACCGGCGCCTGCGCATCGGCGCTCGCGGCAATCGCCAGATATTTTCAGATTCCGGTGAGCAGGCCAATGAGAAAGAACAGGCCGGCGGCCACCAAGGCCAGTGCAACTGCGGGTTCGGAGAGCGGCAACATGACGATTCCCGAGCAATGTGTGAGCGGATCATAGCCGGGCGGCCATGGTTTGGCTTACATTCCCCCTATGTTGAGACCACGCCCCATCGTTCGAGCGCCAGCCGGACGCGCCAGTCTGTTCAGGTTCTTGCGCAAGCCGGGCCTGGTGCTAGGCCTGGTTTTTGCGGGTTGGCTCGGCGCGCAGCCTCTGCAACCGAATATGTCGTTGCCGATCTTCCAGCTGCCCTTGCTCGATGGTGGCGAACTCGGTCCGGCTCAGCTCGAAGGGCGTGTGGTGCTGATTGATTTCTGGGCGTCCTGGTGTCCCCCCTGCCGGCATTCCTTGCCGGCCATGCGGGAGTTGCAGCAAATTTTTCGAGGCTCGGATGTGGTCATCCTGCCAGTGAGTGTCGACGAGGATCCGGCCAGTGCGCGACGGTTCCGGGATCGCTTTGCGCCGGGCATGAGTGGAGCGCTCGATAGGGACTCGGCGGTGGTGGAAAAATTTCGCCCCCGGATTCTGCCCAGCGCCTATCTGGTTGACCCCGCGGGCACGATCCGCTATCTGCATACTGGCTTCAGGAAAGGGGATGAGCATGCATTGGAGCGCGAAATTCGGAATTTGCTCGACGCTGCTGGGCCTGAGCGTCGCCTGCAGCCTTGAGCCCGTCCGGCCTTGGGAGCGCGGCGATCTGGCGCGACCGGATATGGCCTGGGAGCCTGATCCGGTGCTGAGCGGCTACCGGCGTCATGCCCAGTTCAGTAAAGAGGGTGCCAGCGGCGACGCCGGGGTCGGCGGCGGCGGATGTGGCTGCAATTAAGTGGCCGGGCCGGCTGACAGGATGACGGAACGCGAGAAGGCCCGCCGTGCCTTGCTTGCGCTGAGTTCGGCTGCGCTGGCGCTGCCCGGCTATTCCCGGGCGAGTCCGCCGCCCAGAGAGCCCGGTGCGGACTATCGATATTTTGCCTATCGCGAAGCGGATGTGCCGGCTGAAAAAACCAGCAATCCGCAGCGTCGACGCTACGACATCAATGGCCATGCCGTCCGGATTTTTGCGCCGTTGGGCTCGCGCTGGTCCATCGATGGTGAGCTGTTGGTGGAAACGATGAGTGGGGCCTCGCCCTGGTTTATTACACCGGGCGCCAACGGGCAGCCGGTGCAGGTGCTCAGCGGGGCCACCATTTCGGAAGAGCGGACGGATCTGTTGCTGAAACTGACCCATCATGGCCGCGCGCTCGATGTCGGAGGTTCGGTAGGCGTGTCCGAGGAAAACGACTACCAGGCCATCAATCTGGGGATAGAAGCGGCCTGGGAGCCGGGCGAGGCGCAATGGGCTTACCGGTTGGGTCTGGGTCTGTCCTTTGACGAGCTTGAACCTACCGAAGGGGCCAGTGCGCGCTTCCCCGAGCGAATTGCCCAGGCGCAAAAGGAGTCGGCAACCCTGTCAGGCAGTGTCAGTCGCGTACTGGACCGGCGCGCGATGCTGCAGATTGGCGGTAGCCTGACCCGCCACAGCGGCCATCTTGCCGACCCCTACAAGCTGGTATTCGTGGAAAATCAAGCTGTCAATGATGCGCGGCCCAGGCAGCGCAGCATCGGCGTGCTGATGGCGCGTTACCGACGCCATTTCGCACCGCGCACGGCCAGCCTGCATCTGGATTATCGGTTGACGGTCGATGATTGGGATATCGAGTCGCACACCCTGGAGTTTGCTTGGCATCAGGCTTTGGGGCCGGACTGGCAGCTGGTTCCCGGTTTGCGTTATTACAGCCAGAGCCAGGCCGAGTTCTATGCGCCCTATTTTGAATCGGCGCCCAGCAATGGGCTGGCGTCCAGTGACTACCGTCTGTCCCCCTATGGCGCACTCAGCGCACGTCTGGATGCCCGCCGCAGCTGGGGTCGCGTGCAGCTGAGTTTTGGTTGGGAGCACTATCGCGCGGATGGCAGTTTCGCGCTGGGGCAGGTCACCACCGAGAATCCCGGCCTGCTGGAGTTTGATCTGCTCAGTGTTGGATTTTCCTATCGCTTCGACTGAGCGCCCCGTGCCTGGACGGGTTTTTGGCAGCTAGATCCGGCCCGCTCCACCACGAGTTTCGTGGCATGGGCAGCGTTTGCCAGCTACAAGGCTGGCCGGCCAACAATGAGATTTGGCGGCAGGCTATGCTGGCGGCGCATGCGGAGGTCGCGCGGCTGGAGAGCAAGTATTCGAGATATCGCTCGGACAGCGTCTTGAGCCGCATCAATGCCGAGGCGGTCCGTGGGGCGGTCGCCGTGGACGCGGAAACCGCCGGTCTGCTGAATTACGCGGCACAGGCCTTCGCCCACAGCGATGGACTCTTCGATATCAGCTCGGGAGTTCTTCGCCGGGCCTGGGATTTCTCGTCCAGGCGGTTGCCAGTCGAAGCCAGTTTGGCGCCATTGCTGGCGCAGGTTGGCTGGCAACGCGTGCACTGGAATGGACGGGCCATCAAACTGAAGCCGGGCATGGAGCTGGATCTGGGCGGGTTGGTCAAGGAGTATGCGGCCGATTGCATAGCCGCTGTTTTGCGCGCAATCGGTCTTCGCCATGGCTTGATCAATCTGGGCGGCGATATTGCGGTCATCGGCCCGCATCCGGACGGGCAGGCCTGGCAAGTGGGTGTGGTCCATCCACGTCGGGCCGGTGCGCTGATCGCGCAGCTCCCGCTCAGTCAGGGCGGTCTGGCGACCAGTGGCGACTATGAACGCTTCATGATGGTTGCGGGCAGGCGCTATTGTCATTTGCTCAATCCACACACCGGCTGGCCGGTCGACGAATTGGCGGCCGTCACCGTCGTGGCTGAAAAATCCCTGATCGCCGGCACCAGCGCCAGCATCGCAATGCTCAAGGGCAGGGCGGGTCTGGACTGGTTGAGTGGTCTGGGGCTGGCCTATTTCGCGGTCGATCGCGAGCTACGCAGCTATTGCAGCGATCTGGTGCCGACTGATCCAGTTACATGAGTCGGAAGGTCACGCCAATGGACAGCACCGGATAGACGTTGAACTCCCTGGTGTCGCCTTCCAGTTCCTGCTCCTCTTCCTCGATGGCCGCGCGGCAGCGGACATCGTTGTTGCAGCTGGCGCTGTCCGTCGCGATTTCGACATCTGCTGCGCCCTGGAAGACCACTCCCAGATCGAAGCTCAACGCAACGGACTTGTTCCTGGCCACGGCATTGCCAAACCCTATGCCGAGATAGGGGGCGGTCGATTCCCAATCGACATCCACGCTCAGGTTGCCGATCTGTTCAGCGGTGAAGGTGTGGC